>JBEIFD010000589.1:0-2832 GCA_040382535.1 Merismopediaceae cyanobacterium | reverse complement strand
ATGAGTCATTGTTTTTTGCCAGAATTGAATTTTGATACCTGAAAGCCTTATAAACTCGTTTATGTACCCAACGACCATTGGGCTGGAATTTCGCTCTACTGCTTGCCAGGCTAGGCTTTCCAGTTTTAGGAGATGTCTAATCCTTAAGCGAATCTTTAATTTCGTCAGGTTTCTTTCTTATCTATAATTTAACAAGCCATTTATTTATCTATCTGATTTATGGGCGATACTGGATTTGAACCAGTGACCTATTCCGTGTGAAGGAATCGCGCTACCCCTGTGCCAATCGCCCGATCGCGTAAAACAGTTTTGTAAAACCTATTTACGTTTCTCAAATCATAGCTCAAAATCGACCCCAAAAACCGATCACCATTTGACAGAGTAACCAAAGATTTAAACCGATAATGATAAACGCGATCGCCCAGGCAACAATTTTTAACCAGTAGGGATTGACAAAACCGCTCATAATTTTGCGATCGCTGGTGAAAAGTACGAGGGGAATAACGGCAAAGGGTAACTGTAAACTCAAAACCACTTGACTGAAAATCAGCATCCCGCCCGTTGTACTTTCCCCAAAAATCAGGATGACCAATAAAGCAGGAATAATCGCCATTAAACGGGTGATCAAACGGCGTAGCCAGGAGGGAAGACGAATTTCTAAAAAGCCTTCCATCACGACTTGCCCCGCCAATGTGGCCGTTAACGTTGAACTTTGGCCAGAGGCTAACAGCGCGATCGCAAAGAGGAGAGAGGCCACCTTCACCCCAACAACGGGAGATAATAATTGGTAGGCATCCTGGAGTTCGGCTACTTCATGATGACCACTGCCATAGAAAACGGTCGCAGCAACAATGAGAATGGCTGAATTGATAAATAAGGCAAAGGATAGGGCAATAGTGGAATCGATCGTGCCGAATTTGATTGCTTCCCAGCGTTTTTTGAGATCGGGTTGCCAGGCGCGAGTTTGCACAATGGAAGAATGCAAGTATAGATTATGGGGCATGACAGTCGCTCCTAAAATCCCGATCGCCAGATAAAGCATTTCTCCATTGGCTAAAATTTCCTTTTGGGGTAAATATCCCCTTAAAACTCGGCCGATATCGGGTTTAGCAAAGAAAATTTCAGCCGCAAAGCAAATTCCCACCGTACTAATGAGGGTAATCACGAGAGCTTCTACATAACGAAAACCCTTACCCTGCAAGAATAACAACATCATCACATCTAATGCCGTCAGGGCAACTCCCACCGCTAAAGGCAATCCAAATAAGAGTTGTAGGGCGATCGCGCTTCCCAACAGTTCCGCCAAATCACAGGCAATGATCGCAATTTCACACAAAATCCAGAGAATAAAAGTAACAGGACGAGGAAAATAATCTCGGCACGCCTGGGCCAGATCCCGCCCCGTTGCAACGCCTAACCGTACACAAAGAGCCTGGAGAAAAACCGCCATCAAATTCGATAAAAGAATAATACTCAACAGGCTGTAGCCAAACTTTGACCCTGCCGCAATGCCCGTTGCCCAATTTCCAGGATCAATATAGCCGACAGAAACGAGATAGCCTGGCCCCGCATAGGCAAAAAGTTTTCGCCAAAAGCCCTTGTTCTGGGGAATGGAGATACTACGATGAACTTCTGGCAGGCTGGGTTGGGATGGGCTGGGATAGAGCATGGAAAGATTCTCATAATTCTTTCATAATCTCTTCATGTTACCATCATCTATCCCGACTTTGCCCATTGGAAAAGCCTTTGGAGAAGAATGTAATTTTCAATCACAGGATGATTTTGGACTGATTCTGCGATCGCCTATTCCCAAAAAAAAGAACGTTAGCAAAAAGATGCTCGCGTTTGGTGGGATGGAACTCCTGCTTGTCCATCCTCGTATCAATTATCAGTTCGTTCTAGTTGCCAAAGAATTTGATTTCCTTCGCGCCTAACCCTAGAAACAACCCAATTTCTCCAAGCCCAATGATCACCTCGACTGGTAACGGCACTGGCATTAATATCCATCAGATCAGCAAGTTCCGAACTAGTAACGAGATATCCCTTGCTGGCAATTTCTTCGGCGGCACGCAGGGTTTCGATGAGGGTTTTGATGTAGCCGATCCGCTCTTCACGGGGGACAAGAGATTCTTCGTGGGAATTCTGGGAAGATTCGATCATTGTTTTGGTCAATATTGGTCGATATTTGTGACGTTGAATCGTCTGCAAAAAAAGAAAAGTGTTGCTCAACTACTTTTAAGAAAAATAATTTTTCCTACTGGGTTATAAAAATCAAAAAGAATAATGAAGTTACATTGAGTTGAATGCCATGCTAAACAGCGTCTTTATTAGATTGACTACAATTCCATCATCTTAGCGATTTCTGACAACGATTAAGGTGAGATTCGTCTCTTATCAAGAATGATTGACTTTGAGCATTGGGGACTTTTCTAGGAAAACAGAGATGAAAGCCAGTCATACCAGTCTCTTTTTGATTTTTGATGGGAATTGAAGCGTGTTAAAGATCTTACCTTTTGCTGCTGAAGTAAAAGTTTTTTTTGTCCCAAAACAAGCTTAGAGGTGATTAGTGGTAGGAGGTTGGGTGCGACCCCTCGTTGTTAAAAGATGATATGGTCAGGGTTCTACAGGAACTCAATGCTGGTCATCGGGTGATCTTTTTGTCAGCGTTGTTTTAATGCAGGAATCTCGCTTGGGCACTGGTATCGTCTAATTGGAGGCTAGAAAGTTTGCAATACAAGAGGTTCAACAAAGCAGGCGAATTTGGAGTAAGTCCTCCCAAGTTAATCCTTTTTCAATGATACCGAGAGCTACAGCGGGAACTTTTCTAGTAGT
>JBEIFD010000588.1:0-2844 GCA_040382535.1 Merismopediaceae cyanobacterium | reverse complement strand
TCCTCCCGCGACAGAAGTACAAGAAATTTTTGACCGCATTGCTCCTGTTTATGACCAACTCAATGCCTGGCTAAGTTTTGGGCAACATCGGGTTTGGAAATTAATGACCGTTAAATGGTGCAATCCTAAGCTTGGTGACAAAGCCCTAGATATTTGTTGTGGAAGCGGCGATTTGACTCAGCTTTTAGCGAAAAAGGTGGGTTCCCAGGGTCAGGTGATTGGATTGGATTTTTCGGCTAATTTACTCGCGATCGCGGCCCAACGAATTTCTACCCAAACGCCCCCTTTACCGATTCAATGGTTAGAAGGCGATGCCCTCAATTTACCCTTTGAAGCTGACACTTTCGACTGTGCTACGATGGGGTATGGGCTACGAAACGTAACGGATATTCCCCGTGCCTTATCAGAGTTACACCGAGTTTTAAAGCCAGGGAGCAAAGTTGCCATTCTCGACTTTCATCATCCAAACCAAGCCTGGATACAGCTTTTTCAACAATGGTATTTACAAACAATTGTCGTTCCCACCGCTAATTATTTTCAAGTTACCGAAGAATATGCCTATATTTATCCCAGTTTAGAACGCTTTCCTAATGGTCGTAACCAAGTAAAATTAGCCTATGATGCGGGTTTTTCTCAGGTTGTCCATTACGCGATCGCAGGGGGATTGATGGGGGTTTTAGTTGCCGAAAAATAGTTTTTATGATCTTTACAATTGATAAAAACCAAGTAAAATTTAATTAATTTAGTTTGATCTTGCAGATTTGAAGAAATGATAGAGTTATCAACTTTATGGCCCATAATTGTTCCGCCGATCGCTGGAGCGATTATTGGCTATTTCACCAATGATATCGCCATTCAAATGTTATTTCGTCCCTACAAAGCGATCTATCTAGGTAAATTTCAACTCCCCTTTACACCTGGTCTAATTCCCCGCAATCAACCCCGTTTAGCCAAAAGAGTTGCTGATACCATTATGGGGTCTTTATTAACCCCTGAAGAACTGCAAAGACTCGCTAAAAAACTCTTAGAAACAGAACGAGTAGAATCAGCTTTAACCTGGTTATTAAATTTAGCCCTAAAACAAATTCGCAGTGATAAAGAACAAAAAACAGCGAAGATTCTAGCGAACGTTTTACGGGATTTGTTCAGCGAATCCTTACCTAGATTATTAAAAGTTTTTTCCCGTCGAGAAGATTTTTTAGAATCCCAAATTAATCAAGTGTTTGAAAAAATTCTCTTAGATTTTCAGTTTTCAGAGGTACAATCTCGACAATTTGTAGATTGGTTATTAGAAAGTATTTTGCCGCCGAATACCCTCCGTTTAGCCCTAATTGATTTTCTCACAGACCGTAATATTCAAGTGATTGATGAAGGATTTCGCGAAAAAACCAGTGGAACCTATTGGGTCGTTGCTAATTTATTTGGAGTCCGCAATACCCTAATTCGTTTGCGGAGTTTTTGCCTTGAAGAAAAGGAAGTCGCCAATACTCGCCTAAAAGAGTTAATGCTATCTTTAGAAGTGCGGGGTCGCCTACGCAATTGGTTACATCGTTTTTCTCTGCAAAATCTCCCCTTGTCAACGGTTAATCAACTTCGTAAAACCACAGGGGATGCCGTTCGTGCTTATATCCGAGACAGTGGAGCCGATTTTTTACAGGACTTTGGTGAATCGATTGATTGGGATAATCTAGCGATTATTATTATTAACCGTTTACAAGTGTCCTCAACTTTTACAGGATCTTTGGGGATTATCAGTCAAGAGTTAGCGGCAATTTTAGAGCGTTATTTAGAAGAAGATTTAGAAAAAATTGTCCAACAAGCAATTCCGATTCTCTCTCTTGATCAGATGATTATTGCCCGCATTACGGGAACTTCTCCCCAGGAATTGGAATCAGCCATTCAAGGGATTGTTAAAAGTGAACTTCAGGCGATCGTTAATTTAGGCGGTGTATTAGGTTTCTTTGTCGGATTATTGCAAACTTTCCTATTTATTTTTTCTAATCCAATTTAATAAAATCAATTCAGATCAAAGCTCTAAACTAATTTGTGTTCCTTGGGTTTCCCTTTGTTTTTCGGCAGATTTCAGGACTTCAAACATTAGGCGAATATCGATTCGTTTTTTCTCTTCTAATATTTCTTGAATAGTGACAATTTGAATTTTATCCACCAGTTGGCTCATAAAACGACTTTGATAAATTCCCGCCATTTTTGCAGTTTGAATCATATCTTTTGTCGGTGTTTGTAAGGTAATAAAAATACCAATGGTCGCTTGTTGGAGGGTCATGGTTCCTTGTAAATCTCGAATGTCGCCTGATTTTACTTTACCTGATTTTACTTGAAAGATAATTTTTTCGGTATTGTCTTTTTCGCCTTGGAAATAAGCCACAGCATCAATTCCTTTATCGGCTCCTTTTTTGGCATTAATAACGGCGCGATTATTGCTATAGGTAAGAACGGCCCATTTTTCAAATTCTTTACGGGTGCGATCATCGGCTTTATTCGCAAGGGCAACGGCAGATTCTATATCTTTGGGAATACCATTGAGTTGAATATTTTCAATTGAATTTTTACCAAAAGAATCTTCTAAACGTTTCAAAATCAAACTAATACTTTGGTAGGTAATATCAACACCTATCCAAGACCGATTTAATTTTTCGGCAACGGCGATCGTTGTTCCACAACCACAATAGGCATCAAGAATAATATCGCCTTCATTGCTACTGGCTTTGATGATTCTTTCTAACAGAGCTTCGGGTTTTTGGGTGGGATAACCTAAACGTTCTTTTGCCGAAGCATTAATTATAGGAATTTCCCAAACATCTCCTAATCTTTTACCATCTGGAT
>JBEIFD010000587.1:0-2859 GCA_040382535.1 Merismopediaceae cyanobacterium | reverse complement strand
TTTATCCCGTAAAACTGCCCGTCGTGCCTATCCCCCCGGTCAACATGGGCAAAATCGTAAAAAACGTTCCGAGTATGCGGTTCGTCTTGAAGAAAAACAAAAACTTCGTTTCAACTACGGTGTTACCGAAACCCAGTTGATTCGTTATGTGAAAAAAGCTCGTCGTGCCACAGGTTCTACGGGAGAAGCTCTGTTGCAATTGCTAGAAATGCGTCTAGACAATACCATTTTTCGTTTAGGAATGTCTGGTACGATTCCTGCGGCTCGTCAATTGGTCAGTCATGGTCACATTATGGTCAATGGTCGAGTGGTTGATATTCCGAGTTATCAATGCCGTCCTGGGGATGTCATTGGGGTGAAGAACAGAGAACGCTCTCGTCAATTGGTGCAAACCAACATGGAGTATCCAGGTCTTGCTAATCTACCCACCCATCTGGAGTTTGATAAAAACGCCCTAGTCGGTAAGGTAAATAGTGTGATTGACAGGGAATGGGTTGCGCTGCAAATTAACGAATTGCTGGTCGTTGAGTTTTACTCTCGGAAAGCTTAGGTTTTGGGATTCGGAATTGGGAAGAGCCGATCGTTCCCAGTTCCTTGTTTTCCCAAGGGTTTGATCTTTATCCGTTATTTTTTGTGGTATCTAGCACTGTCCCGACGATTAAACCGCTGAAAAACGCGACCCAATCTGCTTGGATTGACCAGGCGATCGCGAATTTGGACGTTATTTTATTAGACCATTCCCACTGTGAACGGAAGGCGGCGGGCGTGGCCTTAAATTTTTTGTTTCGCTATCCTGCCCATGAATTGTTAGTCCGTCGGTTAACGGCGATCGCCCAGGAAGAATTAGAACATTTTGAACAAGTGAATCAGTGGCTAGAAAAACGGGGCATTCCTTTGGCTCCCTTGACTCCTTCTCCCTACGGCGGAAAATTAAAAGGACAAGTCCGACGAAATGAACCCGAACATTTACTCGATTCTTTGCTGATTGCCGCTCTGATTGAAGCCCGTTCCCACGAACGTTTGGGGTTACTCGCCGATTATTGCCCTGAACCTGCTTTAGCCCAATTTTATCGGGGATTAATGGCTTCCGAAGCTCGTCATTATGGAATTTATTGGGTTTTAGCGGATACCTATTTTGAACGGGAACCGATACAGTCCCGTTTAGAAGAATTATCTATTTTTGAGAGTGAAATTCTGGTTTCCTTGCATTCCCAACCCCGTATTCATAGTTAACGAGGTGATTGAGCGTTTAAAGCTAATTTTGAAAACGTAGGTTTCCAATCTAAACTGGATATGGGATCAAATAGGATGTTTGGATCAAAATTGATGATCTACCTGATCAATATCCTAAGAGGTTCGGAGATCACCCAGAAAAAGCGTTATTCTACGCTGTATTATCAAACTTGATGAGTCGGAGTAGTTCCCTGCGATCGCACTCAGTGAGAGTCTATTCCCCATCGCCAAGAGAAGCCAAAAAGTCTAATTTTTTGCTAAAAACCTATTCCCCTTTAACCAAAGCATTTTTAAGTCTAAGTGTCCTATGAATGAAGAGCAAATTCCCGTCGAAACCGAGTCTATGGAAAATATTACGGCAGAAGTGTCAGCCCCCTCGGAGCCAGAAATCACGACAGAGGTAGAGGTAATAGCTGATAATCTCGATGATTCATCTCCTCAAGCTGAACAAACGACAGAATCAATCCCCTCAATTTCTCCTGAAGAGGCGATCGCCGAATTACAACAAAAAATAGCCATTCAACAGCAAGAAATTGCCCAACAAGCAGAAGAACTGGATGGCTACAAAAAACGCTATATCACCCTAGCCGCCGAATTTGATAATTACCGTAAACGTACCCAAAGAGAGCAAAAAGAGCTAGAACAACAGGTCAAACGCAAAACCATCGTTGAATTATTGTCAGTGGTGGACAACTTTGAGCGGGCCAGAACCCAACTCAAACCCAGCAGTGACGGTGAAATGGAGATTCACAAAAGCTACCAGAGTGTCTATAAAAGCTTTGCTGATAGCCTCAAACGTCTGGGAGTCTCGCCCATGCGTCCCGAAGGTGAATTATTTGACCCCAACTACCATGAAGCCATGTTGCGGGAATACACCAACGATCATCCCGAAGGAACCGTGCTTGAGGAGCTAGTGCGCGGATATTTACTCGGCGATCAAGTTTTACGTCATTCAATGGTCAAAGTTGCCGCTCCCCAGGAAAACGTCACACCAGCCGAAGAAGAAGCGGCGGAATCTCCCGAAAACAACGAATCCTAAAATTAATTTTTTATAATAGTTGCCGTTCCGCTTTTTTTGGGCAAACTTGTAAATGAACCCGCAGAAAGGCTCTCTTTTTTTCAATCGTTTAACACTATACAGGCACTATGGGCAAAGTCATTGGTATCGACCTGGGGACAACCAATAGTTGCGTTGCCGTTCTAGAGGGCGGCAAGCCGATTGTGATTCCCAATTCAGAAGGTGGAAGAACCACTCCCAGTATTGTGGGATTTGGCAAAGGAAGCCAACGCCTGGTGGGACAGTTGGCCAAACGTCAATCCATTACCAATGCCGAAAATACGGTTTATAGCATTAAACGTTTTATCGGACGACGCTGGGAAGAAACCCTAGAAGAGCGATCGCGGGTTCCCTACAACTGCACCAAGGGAAAAGACGACACCGTAAACATCGAAATTCGGGGGCAACAATTTACGTCCCAGGAAGTTTCTTCGATGATTCTGCAAAAGCTCAAGACCGATGCAGAAGCATTCTTAGGAGAACCCGTCAAAGAAGCCGTTATCACCGTTCCTGCCTACTTCACCGATGCCCAACGCCAGGCAACCAAGGATGCTGGAACCATAGCTGGC
>JBEIFD010000586.1:0-2862 GCA_040382535.1 Merismopediaceae cyanobacterium | reverse complement strand
TAAGGGTGGCGCGGCGATGTTGGGGTATTCGAGTATCCAAAAAGTTGCCCACCGTTTGGAAGATGCCTTTAAAGTTCTGAAAGAAAATCGGGTAGGCGTTGACCAAAAATTAGAGTCCTTTTTTTTGCGGGGCTATGATGTACTTCAGGATTTAGTCGAAAAACTCCAAGGCCCCTTTGGACTGCAACAGGAAGAGGCGGAATCGATTGTAGAAGGCGCGGATCAAAATTTTGTTGAGTTACAAAACTATCTGGGTTATTTGTTGCATCATGAGTCTTCTGGTGATGCTAAATCGACTCAAACGGCGCATTTTACTTCTCCTGCCGATTCTGTTGACGCTGACCTTGATATCTCTGCCCAAATCAAGACCTTACTCAGAAATATGTTGAAGATTTTTAATCAGGAAGCGACAGGCGAAAATCGGCGAAAGTTACAGGATATTTGCGCTGAATTGATCACTTTTGCTCCCCAATTAGATACTTGGCAAAATCTCCTGAAAACAGCCCAGTCCGCGATCGCCAATCCCCGTCATTCTTTTCACACCTTGGCCCCTGTCATTATCAAAGAATTAAAACAGGGTAGTGATTATCTGGAATTAGAACAGGGTCATAAAATTACGACGGGCCAAGCATTACAGCAATTAGCAAATGCCCAAATTCCCCAACTGCTAATTCCCGCAGAACCAGGCGCAATGGCTAATATTTTATTGCAAGTCTTTAGTCAACAGCAAGTCGGTCAGTTGGTACAGCTATTATCCCAGCACCCTTAATTTTGAAAATAATGTTTGTGAGTAGAATCCATGAGTGAGTCTGTTATTTGGACATCGGAAGCGGAAGCAAAACTAAAGGAAATTCCCTTTTTTGTTCGTCCCGCCGCCCGTAAGAAAATCGAGAAATTTGCTCAGGATGCTGATATTCGGGAAATTACTGTTGAAGTTTATGAGCGGGCTAAAAAACAGTTTGGTTAATTTGCTTGTTGTGCGATCGCGTTTTGAGATATTTATCAAAAATAAGCAGACAACTTAAGCTAACGGGATAAAGGGCGATCGCAGTTCGATAAACTCACTGACCACTATTCGTCTCTGTTTTTTTGTGACGTAGGACTCAAAACCGTTAAGGTGAATCGGTTAAAAATTTTATATAGCAAAAGTCACAACTTTACGACAGGAGAAATAGCCTAAATGTATAACCTAAAAGCCATTATCATTGGTGCAGGAATCGGCGGTTTGACGACGGGTATCGCCTTCAAACGGGCGGGTTATCAGGTTGAACTCTATGACCGAGTTAGGGAACTACGTCCCGCAGGTGCAGGGATTTCTCTTTGGTCGAATGGTGTAAAGGTAATGAATGCCCTGGGTTTGGGCGATGAAATTCATAAAATTGGCGGTGAAATGAACCGCATGACCTACCTCAGCAAGGAAAATGAAGCGTTGAATGACATTGATCTGCTGCCCCTGATCGATCAAGTCGGACAAAGACCCTATCCCGTTTCCCGTAGCGAATTGCAGTCCATGCTTCTAGAGCAATTGGGAAAAGAATACGTCAAGCTAGAAACAAAATGTATTGGAGTGAAAGAAGAGGGAAATCAGGTTACTGCCATTTTTGAAGATGGAAGCACGGCGACAGGGGATGTCTTAATTGGGGCAGATGGCGTTCATTCCGTTTTACGCAATTATGTCACCCAACAAAAACCTGAACCCCGTTATGCCGATTATGTGAACTGGAATGGGTTAGTGGATGCCAGTCCAGAGTTGGCGGATAAGCATAGTTGGGTGATTTATGTGGGTGATGGCAAACGCGCTTCCATGATGCCAGTGGGGGGCGATCGCTTTTATTATTTCTTCGGTGCGCCAATGTCAAAAGGAACGGTAGTAGAACCCCAGGATCGCCGAGATGAACTAGCCAAACTCTTTCAGGGTTGGCCCGAACCTGTTCAAAATCTTATTCAAAAACTTGATCCGTTGGAAACCAATCGTTTAGAAATTCATGACCTTGATCCCCTCGAAAAGTTGTCACGGGGTCGGGTCGTTCTGGTGGGAGATGCGGGCCATGCCACGACTCCAACTTTGGGGCAAGGCGGTTGTCAGGCAATGGAGGATGCGGAAATTTTGTGTCGTTATCTAGTCACAACGAATATCAGTGTGGAAGATGCACTACAACGCTATGAATCGGCTCGTAAAGAACGCACCGCCCGTTTAGTCCTCAAAGCTCGCCAACGGGCAGATACTATCTACGGGAAAGACATGGAATTAACCCAACAGTGGTATGAGTCTTTAAAGGAAGAAGAGGAAGAAGATGTCACTAACGCGATCGCTAAAATTATCTTAGGAGGGCCTTTTAATTAGGTTTATTTTGAGGTTTAGAGGAGTCTTATTCCTCTTACCATGAAGATAAAAAGTGATCGCCTCTCCCTGTTTGAGAAAAAAAGCGATCGCTATAACAAAAATTTAGAATTAAGCAATTACAAAGTTCGCAGCAGTTAAAGTTCCACTCAAACCTGTGACTTCAATAATGGCATCAGTAGTTGAGAGAAACCCACCGATAGAGTTATTAATAGCCACAAACAAGCGCGCACTAGAGCCAGAACCAAAGCTAAATTGAGCCGCGTTAGAAGCCTTGAAAGTAGTAGCTGTTAATTTATCGTCAATTTTATCTTGAGTAAGTGCAGAAACAGTACCTAAATTGCTAAAGACAAAATTAGCTGGTTTAGAAGCAATAAGGAAGTAATCATCTACTGCCTTAAAGTCTTTAACAACATCAAAGTTAGCCAACAAAGAATCTGTAAGAGTTTTGTAGCCAAACTTATCCCGTCCTGACCCACCAGTTAGAGTATCTTTACCACCCAATCCTGTCAGGGTATCGT
>JBEIFD010000585.1:0-2870 GCA_040382535.1 Merismopediaceae cyanobacterium | reverse complement strand
AATATCTATGACCCCAAAATTAATTCAGTCAAATTGCGGCGGCAGGTAGGGATGGTTTTCCAACGCCCCAATCCTTTCCCAAAATCAATTTATGAAAATATTGCCTATGCTCCCAGAACCAATGGCTATCAAGGTGATTTAAATGAATTAGTCGAATCTTCTCTCCGTCAGGCCGCCATTTGGAATGAAGTTAAGGACAAACTAAAAGAAAAAGGTACTGCCTTATCAGGAGGACAACAATAACGACTTTGCATTGCCCGCGCGATCGCCATGAAGCCCGATGTTTTGTTAATGGATGAACCCTGCTCTGCCCTTGATCCAATTTCTACGCGACAAGTGGAAGAACTGTGCCTACAACTAAAAGAGCAATACACCATTATCACCGTGACCCACAATATGCAACAGGCAACCAGAATTGCCGATTGGACAGCTTTCTTTAATACAGAAAGTGATGCCCAGGGTAAACGACGGGGAAAATTAGTGGAATTTGGCCAGACGGAGCAAATTTTCAATAATCCCCAAACCCAAGAAGCAGGAGAGTATATTAGCGGGCGTTTCGGCTAAATAGTATTACTATTAAAGGCAAAAGGCGCGTTAGGTAACGCATTCTACAGCTAACAAATATTTCAAGAAAGCCCATCATTTTTTGGATGATCAAAGAAGGTGCGTTTGAGTAACACACTCTACGGCGATGGCGATCCATACAGTTAGTATTAAAATAAAGAACCAGCAACTCTCAATGATTACAAATTTCACTGAATGCCAACGGTAATTAGAATTGGACACTTTCGGTTTCACTTCTATTCTGATGAAGGTTCCGAACCGCCACATATTCATGTTCGTTCTCCTGATGGCGAATGTAAATTTTGGCTTGAACCGATGATCATTTTAGCTTCCAATCGTGGTATTCCTTCCCATGAGCTACGTGAACTAGAGAGGCTAGTTTATAAAAATCAAGACCTTTTAAGGAGTGCTTATCGTGATTTCCACAACCGTTAATCCCATGATGACCATTGAGCCTGCTGCTATTCGAGCCTGGGCAGAAGAACGCATGATATACGTTGAACTTAGTGATGGACGTATTATCGGTTTTCCCGGCGATCGCTTCCGCATCTTGAAAGAAGCGACGAATGAGCAATTGGCGGCGGTTAAGGTGGAAGTAAACGGCTATGCTCTACGGTGGGAAGAATTGGATGAGGATATTACTGTTCCTGGGATTATCGCTGGTCGTTTTCAGTTACCACCTTGCTAATCTGTTTTGATAGTTTAAGCAACCGTAAGACGGGTTAGGGGGACGAGGGGGAGTTGATTGATAATAAATTCACCGAGTTGCACTTTTTTGCTGGCATTATCAATGTCTAAACCGACTAGATTCCCTAATTCATCGTAATCGGCAACAACTCCTTCTGAAATTTCTTGGCTATCAACACTGGATTTGTCTGCAAGGTGGATATAAAGGGAGTCTGTTTCTGGGTAGTAGTTAATCTTCATGGTCTAAAGCTCCGGTCTGGAAAGGCGTTGTGGATAGTCAACTTATCTTCTAGGGTAATGACTCTCAGGTATCGATCGCCAAATTCTTTTATCTGCGCCCAAAAGCGAAAACGATTATCTTCTTGAGGTTCACAGCGGATAGGGTTTTCGATAACGTAAATACACCATTCTTTTTTGAGGTAAGGGCGTTTTGTTAAAACATCATTTTCAAAATAGTTAGTAAATGTATATTTTGGCATAGAAATGGTTGTAGTCAGTAAGGAAGACTTATTATCGTTGAATTAAAGCAAGGAACTCGGATTTTTCTCTGGCTGAAAGTTTTTTGAACTGTTTGAAAAGTGTTACAACTGCTTCACTCATGGCTTCAACTGATAGCTTCTAGATTACTTTCTGCCCATTAGGGTAACACAGCGATCGCGCTTTCAAAAACCAAAATGATCGCGATTTTAAAGTTTAATTAAAAGAAAGACGGCGATCGCACTGGATGAAAGTATTTCTAAGGCGATCGCACTAAATACTACCTTCTAGCTCTTCTACATCATGTAAAGTCAGAGGTGCTTGGGAACTGTGGCGAATATACAACACAGAAACAGTATCATCTCGAATGGCAAAAAGCACTCGATATACATTTTTTGCTTTTCCATAGAGAAGTTGGCGTACTTCTTCGGGAAAAATTTCATGTTCGACGGCTAATGCACAACGCTGAGGTTTCTCTTGGAGAGTTGCTATCGTATTCATTAATCCTCGAAACCAGCGATCAGCAAATTCAGGATTACGCTCTCGATACCAGCGATAGGCTTGTTCAATCTGAGCTTCTGCAATTGGGGTGATTTCAACTTGAAATGTCATATTTTTGTTGCATTTCTTGAACGAAATCTGCAATCGGGCGAGTTTGACCCGCGTTTAGTTCTTCAAAGCCTTGTTGAATCCCCTTAATGGTTTCTAATTGTTCTAATAGTTGGCTTAGTTTAACAGAATTGATTTTGTCAGGATCGAGAAAGGTGACGAGAACCTGGGTGCGATCGCCAATATCTTGCGGTTGTTCGGTGAAGCGGATTTGTCCATCCTGATAAATGCCTTCGATGGTTTTTAGCATGGTTTGCGGTTTGGTTGGTTTCCTCTTCAATTTTAGCAGCTAATTTGAAAGGGCTGAATATACCATAATTTAGGGTGTAAGGCATGGAGAGCCATTAGGGATTGATCGAGTGGTTTTGTTATTTCGATAAAAGCGGAGAAAAGGTAATTTATGGCAACGTCGTTTTTGGGAATATTTAATGCGAGATGAACGAGATTATGGGTTACATTGTAATTATATTGATTACAATTTTGGGCGGCATGGATTAGGTTTAAAACCGCAGGATTGGCCGTTTTCTAGTGTT
>JBEIFD010000584.1:0-2875 GCA_040382535.1 Merismopediaceae cyanobacterium | reverse complement strand
CTAAACAGGAATGGATATCAAAAACGGCTTTGTTGGAACCATTGGCAATACCCCCCTGATTCGTTTAAACAGTTTTAGTGACGAAACAGGTTGTGAAATTTTAGGCAAAGCAGAATTTTTGAACCCTGGCGGCTCGGTAAAAGATCGGGCGGCCCTAGAAATTATTGAAGATGCAGAAAGAAAAGGTTTACTCAAGCCAGGCGGCACGGTGGTAGAAGGGACTGCGGGTAATACGGGCATCGGTTTGGCTCATATTTGCAATGCGAAGGGGTATAAATGTTTGATCGTCATTCCTAATACCCAATCCCATGAAAAAATTGACCTCTTACGCACCTTGGGGGCAGAAGTCCGCACCGTTCCTGCGGTTCCCTACCGCGATCCCAATAATTACGTCAAACTGTCGGGCCGTATCGCAGAAGAAACCGAAAATGCGATTTGGGCCAATCAATTTGATAATCTAGCAAATCGAGAAGCCCACTACAAAACCACAGGCCCCGAAATTTGGCAACAAACCGACGGGAAAATTGATGTCTGGGTGGCATCAACGGGGACGGGGGGAACCTACGCGGGGGCGGCTTTATTCTTTAAGGAAAAAAATCCGAATATTCAATGTGTAGTGGCTGATCCAATGGGAAGCGGGCTTTATAGTTATATCAAAACGGGTGAAGTCAAAATCGAAGGAAGTTCTATCACTGAAGGGATTGGCAATAGTCGAATTACGGCCAATATGGAAAATGTGCCCATTGATGACGCAATTCAGATTGATGATCCTGAAGCGATACGGGTGGTTTATCAGCTATTACGAAAAGATGGTCTCTTTTTAGGGGGATCGGTGGGCATTAATGTGGGAGCCGCGATCGCGTTAGCTAAGAAATTAGGGCCAGGTCACACAATTGTCACGATCCTTTGTGATGGAGGAGCGCGTTATCAATCCCGTCTTTATAATCCTGAATGGTTGGCTTCTAAAGGTTTAATGATCCCTGAATAATTGTTAAGGTAAAAACAATAACGTTTTGACTGGCATCATGAAAAAACTTCTTGGCCCTTCTGGTTCCCGCTTTTTGCAACGACTACAATGGATTTTTGACCCCATTAGCTATTTAGAAAATGCTGAAGCTCAGTTTCCTGATATTTTTCAGGCAAATTCTCTCGGATTTGGGGGTGCTAGTGGTGATGTTATTTTAACCAGTCATCCCCACGCCCTACAGCAATTATTGACCAGCGATCGCAAGCACTTTTCCACTCCAGGAGCAATGAATGCGATCCTGAAACCCCTATTGGGAGATGCCTCGGTGATCATGATAGAAGGCGATCGCCACAAAAAACGCCGTCAATTGGTCATGCCCAGTTTTCATGGAGAAAGATTAAAAGCTTACGGGGATTTAATCATTGACATTACCCATAAAGTCTTACAACAAATTCCGCCTGGACAATCTTTTTTAGCCAGGGATATTACGCAAACGATTTCCCTCGAAGTCATTTTTCAAACCGTTTTTGGTTTTCGGGAAGGCGAAAATTCGGGTCGTATTAAAACCCTATTAACGGCAATGGCGGATCTTTTCCGTTCTCCCCTGACTTCATCCTTTCTCTTTTTTCCTAGTCTTCAAAAAGATCTGGGGCCGTGGAGTCCCTGGGGAAAATTTGTTCGCCAACGTCAAGAACTCAATCAATTACTCTATGCCGCGATCGCCGAACGACGGGCTAATCCAGACCCCACCCGAACGGACATTTTGAGTATGTTACTCGAAGCCAAGGACGAAGCAGGGGAACCCATGACGGATCAGGAATTGCGGGATGAACTGATGACGCTCCTATTTGCGGGCCATGAAACCACCGCAACGGTTATGGCTTGGGCGTTATATTGGTTGCACTACAAACCTGACACTAAAACCCAATTACTAGCAGAATTAGATTCCCTCGACCCGAAAGCTGACTGGATGAAGATTAATCGTTTGCCCTACCTCAACGCAGTTTGTAATGAAACCATGCGAATTCATCCCGTTGCGATGTTGACCTTTCCCCGTCAGGTAGAAGAAGAGGTGGAAATGTTGGGTTATACCCTCAAGCCAGGGACGGTGATTATGGGAGCAATGTATCTCACCCACCAACGAGAAGACCTCTATCCCAATCACACCGAATTTAAGCCCGATCGCTTTTTAGAACGGCAATATTCTCCCTACGAATTTATTCCCTTTGGCGGCGGCGCACGGCGTTGTTTGGGCGAGGCATTAGCTCAATTTGAAATGAAATTGGTAATCGCAACAATTATGTCTCATTATCAACTTACTCTGGGAGATTCCCGTCCAGAAAAACCGCGTCGTCGGGGGGTAACTCTAGCTCCAACCAGAGGCGTAAAAATGGTGATGCAGGATAAGCGTTTGCTTCCTACTTCTTTACCTGAAAAAGATTTAATGCCAACTTACTAATCTGTTCTAGCTTGATGGATTTTTGCTAGGCGATCGCCGTATTCAAGTGATTAATAATTTGACGCTTGAGCAGTTGGATAATTTGGGGGAAGCTCTATTAGATTTTGGTGAGCTTGCGGATTTGGATAATTGGCTGGGTTTTCGGATTGGGGAATAGGTTGCGATCGCGGTTTTTCGACAAATAATAGAATCGCCGTGTTCAAGTGATTAATAGTTTGACGCTTGAGCAGTTGGATGATTGGGAAACTCTATTGGATTTTGGTGAAGTTGGGGATTTGGATCAATGGTTACAATCTCGGCTTACAAGTTAAGTTTTATTGGTAAAATTAAGATATACAATAATATTGAAAACCATCATAGGAGAATTGTCGGATGCCAGTTACTATTGAGCAAGACCTCAAAGAAGTTTTAGGTGAAATTAATCAGAAACTAGAAAATATTAATAATCG
>JBEIFD010000583.1:0-2893 GCA_040382535.1 Merismopediaceae cyanobacterium | reverse complement strand
TAATAATATCTATCGAGAGTTCTTAGGTCGCAATGCTGATAATAATGGATTACAAAGTTATCGAAATCAAGTTATTAATGGCAGACGTTTTGAGGATGTCAGAAACGAAATTGCCAACAGTCCTGAAGCGAGAAACCGAAACAATAACTACAATAATAACGATAACTCTAATCAATCTGATTATAACTTTGAAGATGGAATTAAAAATATGCTTTGTCAATCTACAGGGCTTTGTTTTTAAAAAAATAGTAACACAACAAAAAATACAAAAATAATCATAACCCAAGGAAATTTATTTATGCAAAAGCCTAATATTGGACTAACCGATGAACAACGTGAAGGTGTGATTAATCTGCTTCACCAAGATTTAGCTGATACCTATCTTTTGTTAGTCAAAACGAAGAAATGTCATTGGGATGTGGTGGGTCCACAATTTATGACTCTGCATAAACTATGGCAGGCGCATTATGAAGCTCTCACCATCAATGTTGATGCTATTGCCGAACGGGTCAGAATGCTAGGGGGTTATCCCATAGGAACGATGGAGGGTTTTCTAAAAATCTGTTCTCTTAGAGAGCATTCTGGTAATATTCCGACAGCAACTGGCATGGTATCTCAACTTCTGGAGGATCATGAAAAGATCGTACAGAATTTGCGCATACACGTTGAAAAATGTAGCAACAATTTTGGAGATGACGGAACTGCCGACTTTCTGACGGGTTTGATGGAACAACATGAAGAAACGGCTTGGATGCTACGTTCTTTTCTTGAGGGAGAAGCTCTCGAAGCAGATGGCTTGAAACCAGAAATGAATACAA
Organism: Merismopediaceae cyanobacterium; assembly: GCA_040382535.1. Taxonomy (GTDB): domain Bacteria; phylum Cyanobacteriota; class Cyanobacteriia; order Cyanobacteriales; family Microcystaceae; genus Snowella. The sequence goes on along the minus strand of JBEIFD010000583.1, from coordinate 2,075 downwards.
AGATGGTAGGGGTTTAGTTAATTCCTCTACAGTGGCTATTGTGTAGAAAGTCGTATATTCTAGCCATGACTAAAACGATTTTTACTGTTTATTAACTTAGAGGATTTTAAAATGAAATACCTTGCAAGATTGTTCTCTCAGCTACGCCCTGTACGGGTATTACTTTCTATCTTTTTCTCTGTCATACTAATTTTTTCTAGCAGTTTCCCTGCACTAGCCGCTAAGAGTTCTCCTCTTACCAAGGGAACGGTTCAGCTAGATAAGATTGAACAGAAAACTCAAGAAGCAATTGATTCTCCAACGACATCCCTTAAGGAGATTGAAAAAAAGGGTGACGGGGGAATTAATGAAATACAAGGTCGTGCTGATAGCAATAAAATGATTCGTTCTAAAGGCACAGAATTACCAGTTGTTAAGCAAACAGAAAAATCACTTAACAAAATGGATAAAAAATAACCATGAAATTAAAAAAATATTGGCTGGTCGATGATTGGTGACGGTGATCACGCAGTGCCGCTACGCGATCGCAAGACAAAAGCTACCAATATTTGGAAAAGACTTTTGATTTTTGTGAGACAATTTTCACTCTAGCCAATAATCTGAATCATCATCAAATACTAATTTATCAAATTCTTTTTTGGAGTTAACAATGATTTCATTTCAACAGTGTCGTCGATTCTTTTTAAATCTAAGTCTAACGACCATACTCGTAACAGCGATCGCCTTTAGTTTTAGTTCTGAACAAAGTTGGGCTACTGTTCCGCTCAACTCATTGATTAGCCAACAGCCTATACAAATTGCCAATTCAAATCGTGCTAAGGCAATGAGCAAGGATCTTGAAGGTAAAACTCAAGAAACAGTGGGTAATGTCACTGGCAATCGTAAAGATCAAATAATGGGAAAAGCGAAACAAGTTGAAGGCAAAGTTCGTAATTCTGCCGAGGATCTTAAAGACAATATGAAACTAAAAGGACGAACAAAAGCCATTAGTAAAAATATTGAAGGTAAAGCTCAAGAAGCAAAAGGCAAAATGACTGGCGATCGCGGTGATCAAATTGCGGGTAAGGCTAAACAGGCTGACGGCCAAACTCGCAGTGCATTTGAAGATGCCAAAGATAATGTCCAAAGTTTCTTTAATTAACCATTAACTTAAAATAGCTAACTCTTTGAGTCATGGGTCGTTTTTATAAGTATCAAAGCTCTTACCTTTTTTTTGATAATTATCTTTTTTCCATGATTCTATTTCAATCATTTTCATCCAATCTTTTAAAGAGGTAATTATGTTAAATCTAGTCTGGACTGGTGTTGGTGTACTTTTCATTCTCTGGTTATTAGGATTTTCGATTCATGTCGGTGGGAGCTTAATTCATTTACTTTTAGTTTTAGCACTGATTGGCATTGTCTATAACCTATTTATAGGTCGGAGTATTACCTAATACTTTCCTAAAAATTAGAACTTATACTAGATAAACTTGGAGGAATTTTCAACTTCCAAGCTTCTAGTTTCTTTTTATATCTTATTCGGTTATGACAATATCCAAGGCTTTCCACCGAATTTTTCGGGTTGGAAAATCTCAGAAGAAGCGATCGCCTATTCATTGCAGATATCACCAATTTTTCCCAACCATAAAGTGTGAAAGTTTATGAAATATTACAATCAACATATCATTTTTTGGTCACTCTTGTTAGGAACATTAGGATTAGTTATTTTCTTGGGATGGGGAATTATTAATCCTCCCGTTGCCTTAGCGGCCATTCGACAACTAGAAGAAGCACCAGGTCAAATGGTTTATCAATCTCGACAAAATCTGAAAGATCAGCACGGAAACACTTGGCAGGCGATCGCGTTTAAACGAATAAATCCCGATCATAAAATTAGTATTTATTTGCGTTTAGTCGGTTTTCCTGGTGTCGCTGAGATTGATCTAGCCCAACCTCTTTTCCTAACAAATTCCTTCGGAAAAACTTTGACGGCGGGCTATGATTCGGGGAATATTTTGATAGATCCAGCCGCCCCTAAAACCAATATTGGACAATACGATCTTGAGCCAATATTACCCCAATTGCAAACCACC
>JBEIFD010000582.1:0-2895 GCA_040382535.1 Merismopediaceae cyanobacterium | reverse complement strand
CACTTTACCTCGTGAAATGCGATCGCCTCTCAACTCAAAAAGCGATCACGGTTTTAGTTTGATCCGCACGAAGACAGCGATCGCGCTTTCTCCCTTCGTAAAATCCTCATGCTGCGATCGCGAAATGATCACAATCCTTAAACAACGGCTGGGGGGAATAGGGTTACAATGATGACGCGACGTAAACTCCGCCGTCACTGCCTAAATCATAAAGTTCGACTCGTAATCCTAATGGTAACAACCCCCACAGCCTCCCCTGACAAAGTTTCTAAGGTAGAAAAAATCAAAGAACGGAGTAACTATCTCCGAGAACCCCTCGCCACAGAGCTACTAACCGATAGCACCCATTTCACAGACGATGCGGTGCAGATCCTGAAATTTCATGGTTCTTATCAGCAAGATAACCGCGATAACCGTGTTAAAGGACAGGAAAAAGATTATCAATTTATGTTACGGACTCGGAATCCAGGGGGATTTATTCCACCTCAACTTTATATTGCCCTGGATGATTTGGCCAACGAATACGGGAATCAGACCCTACGAGCGACGACCCGTCAGGGGTTTCAGGTGCATGGCATTCTCAAAAAGAATCTCAAGACCGTCATCTCAACCATTGTCGCCAATATGGGGTCAACCCTCGGAGCCTGTGGAGATATTAACCGCAATGTCATGGCTCCCCCCGCTCCTTTCCGCGATCGTCCAGAATATGGTTATGCTTGGGATTATGCCGATAAAGTTGCAGATTTATTAACCCCGCAAACAGGAGGTTATTACGAAATTTGGCTGGATGGAGAAAAAGCCATTAGTGCGGAAGAAGCCCCAGAAGTCAAAGCCGCAAGACAGAGCAATTTAAATGGCAGTAACTTACCCGACCCGATAGAGCCGATTTATGGGCAACATTATATGCCCCGTAAGTTTAAAATTAGTGTCACAGTACCAGGCGATAATTCTATTGATGTCTATACCCACGATATTAGTCTGGTGGTTATCACCAATAGTCAGGGCGAATTAGAAGGTTTTAATATTCTTGCAGGTGGCGGTTTAGGTCGCACTCACAATAAAGAAGAAACTTTCCCCCGCGCGGCTGATCCCATTGGTTATGTGGATAAAGCCGATATTTATGACCTGGTTAAGGCCATTGTTGCTACCCAACGGGACTACAGCGCTCGCAACAACCGTCGTCATGCACGGATGAAATATTTATTAGCAGATTGGGGCGTGGAAAAATTTCGCGCTAAAGTTGAGGAATATTTAGGCAAAGCGATTCAACCGTTTAAACCCTTGCCTGAATGGAAATACGAAGATTATCTCGGTTGGCATGAACAGGGAGACGGCAAACTCTTCTTAGGGCTATCGGTGGAAAATGGTCGAGTTAAAGATGACGGTGAGTTTCAACTGAAAACCGCTTTACGGAAAGTGATTGAACAATTCCAATTACCCATCCGTTTAACAGCCAATCATAATATCCTGATCTACGAAATCGCCCCTTCCCAAAAAGGCAAAATTGAAGCGATTTTCAAAGAACATCACGTTATTACCAATCCCGATAAAATTGATGATTTGGTGCGCTACTCCATGGCCTGTCCTGCCTGGCCGACTTGCGGTTTAGCCGTCACCGAATCGGAGCGAGTTTTACCGAGTGTTAATGAACGGATTCGTTCTGTTTTAAAAAAGGTTGGTTTAGCGAAACAATCTCTCGTTATTCGGATGACAGGTTGCCCCAACGGTTGCGCTCGTCCCTACATGGCGGAGTTGGGTTTTGTGGGTAGTGCGCCCGATACCTATCAGATTTGGCTCGGCGGAACTCCTAATCAAACTCGTTTAGCCCAAGCCTATACCGATAAATTGGCGATCGCTGATCTAGAAAATTTCCTAGAACCGCTCTTTGTTTATTTCAAACAGGAACGAAAAGAAGACGAAAGTTTTGGAGAATTTTGTCATCGTTTAGGTTTTGAGGCATTACGTCAATTTTCCGCTAGTTATCAAGCAAAAACATCGGAAACTTCCCTGGCTCGGAAAAATAAAAATCGAGTCAGTGTTGCTGATGAATTATTTGCCCAACTCAAAGCGGCTTCTGTGAATGAAAATCGTCCCATGAATCAAATTATTGGTGACGCATTAACAGCTTATTTTGAACAGCAACAAAAGTGATCGTTTTCAGTAGGGTAGTAGGCGATCGCAGTTTTCTCTCTTTACAAGGGGCGATCGCTTAAAAAGAATCAAAAATAGAAGAAATTTTATTATCTTTCTAATTTTTATACTTAAACTAATGGAAATTCACGAACTTGTTCTTGAAATGAAACTTCTAGAGCGTCGCCTGACTCTTTATGAAGAAAAATATGGTGTTCTTAGTGAAGACTTTTATAAAGCTCTTTTTCTGGGGAGTCTCGCCCATTTTGATGAATATGATGAAACCCGTACTGACTTTAGCCGATGGAAAGGAATTTATGAAACCTGGCTTCGTCGTAAACAATCCTATACAGAGAAAATGAATCAACGTGAACTAGTAGAAACGCTTCGGTTTCAGCCAACTTACTAAGTTATGAGTTCTAATCCTCTGGAATCCTTAGCAGAATATACCCGTTTTGTATCGCAACTTCTAAGTCTTTCTGATATTGAACGCTCAACGGTAATCCTATGGCCGAACAGTCCCTATACAGGAACAGCCGAAGGAGAAGTGTGGTTCAAAAATAATTTTAGACTTCGCATGAGAGAAGAACTCGATTTTGATGCCTCTTTGATTACCTCCTATGGCTCAATACCTTTGCCAATTTAGTCCAGAGAGTAGAGAAGACTTTAACGGTAAACTTTCTTTCAAGCGAGGCTTGGCAAAAGTAGTAATCCTAAAAAATTCCGTTAAGGTTTTCCGAAAGGTTTTTTTTAATGTATCCTTTG
>JBEIFD010000581.1:0-2897 GCA_040382535.1 Merismopediaceae cyanobacterium | reverse complement strand
CACAAAGGGAGACAAAAATCGCATTCCAGTTGTAATTATAAACAGAATCTTAAATTTTGAAAGCCTTTAACAGCAAGGGTTTGAGGCGAGAATTTTCATGATGAGAATTGCTGCTATTCTTGAACCGAAGGTCGAGGATTTTTTAAAAGTGTAGATTTCTGAAGATTATTTCACTTTTTGAGTAAAACTCAAATAAAAGACCCGGAGATCACGCCTACCGTAAGCATCCCGTATTGCTGCTACCTTCCGGTCCTGACAAGATTTGGGCGTTGCGATCGCATGAGTCCGAGTCAAAAACTAGTATAACACGGATCAATCTTCATCCGTATTAAGGATTTGGGGAACTCGGAAAAATTCCCCTTCCTGTTCGGGTGCTTGGCTTAACAAGTCTTCTTGATGATCGTAAACCACAGAGCGATCGAGACGGGTTACATTGCTTAACTCGATGGCTCTTGTTGTTGGAGGAATATCGGCAGTATCTAACTCACTGAGTTGTTCAAAGTAAGCCAAAATACTGCTTAATTGACCCGCAAATTGGGTTTCTTCCTCGGCAGTAATCTGTAATCGGGCTAAATGGGCGATTTTATGAACCTGTTCTTGATCAAGCATTCTATTTTTTGATTGACGTAAATTTTGAGGCGTTGCTGATTTTAAGAGATGTTTTCATTCTTTGTCCCACTAACCTTGGTTACCGTTTACACACAAATCTTTCTATCTAAATTTTTAAGTTTTGATCCCCCCAACCCCCCCCTTGCTAAGGGGGGCTACATTCCTGTCAGTAACCCAGTCTCCCTTTTTAAGGGGGATGCCGCAGGCAGGGGGATCAAATGTCTAGGGATGTAAAGAGATGTGTGTACACAGTAGTTAACCTTGGGAAGAACATTTGATTAATTAAAAGTCCTCCAGAATTGAGAAATTGAGGGAGCAATAAATTTTTTTTTTGATTTAGAAAAAGACATCCATTTCGGAACGCCCTGTAATCTTAAGCCAATTTTGGGCTTCTATATAGTTATTTGGTGCAAAACGGATGGCCTGCTTCCAATATTCTGCCGCTCGGTCAAACAGATCTTCTGCTTCATTTTCCTGCCCTGCTTCCTTGGCTTTATCGCCTTGATAGTGATAAATCACCGCAATATTATTCAAAGCAGAGGGCATTTGGGGATTAACGTTAATGGCTTCGTGGTAATAACTCAAAGCTTTTTCATACTCACCATTACTGGCATGAATCAGTCCGATATTGTAAAGAATATAGCCCCGATCATTGGGATTATCTTCTAGGGTCAGAGCTTCTTCATAATTTTCGAGAGCTTCAGCATATTCCCCTTCTGCCTGGGCGGACATTCCATCTCGGTAATAGACAAAGGCTTCTTTTGCTCTGCGGTTGGTCGGCATCATCTTGAGGAGAATATCTGCCATGACGGTAAAGCTTTTATCTATAAAGTTATCGTTACGTTGCGATCGCGGCATAGTGAGTTAAATAAAAATGAAGTCTTGGTAATTGATCCTATCAAAAATAGAAGATCCTGGGGCAATTGTAATTATCCCTTAACACCACTTCCTGCTTCGGTGGGAATAATATATCGTTGCAAAAAGACAAACAAGAGAATAATTGGCGTAATGGAAATAATAGAACCCGCCGCAATTAAACGCCAATCGAAATCTAAGGCACTGGCTAATTTGGCAACACCGAGGGGCAGGGTGAAATAATCGGGTTGATCCAACACAATCAAGGGCCAGAGGAAATCACTCCAAGCTCCGATAAAAACAAAAATCGCCAAGGTTGCCAAAGCGGGACGAACGGCAGGAATCATAATATGCCACCAAATGCCCAATTCCGTACAACCATCAATGCGGGCCGCTTCTTCTAATTCCTTGGGAACTCCCTGAAACGCTTGTCTCAGGAGAAAAATGCCAAACGCTGAAGCCAATCCAGGAAAAATTACCCCTAAATAAGTATTTCGCAATCCAAATTGGACAGTGAGAATATAGAGGGGAATCATGACGATTTGGAAGGGAATCATCAAAGTTGCCACAATTAGGGCGAGTAAAAGATCCCTACCTCTAAAATTCAAACGAGCTAAGGGATAGGCCGCCAGAGCGCAAAATAGTAAATTAAAACCGACGGTCAAACTGGCAACAATCGTACTGTTGAATAAATAACGCCCAAAGGGATAATTCTGCCAAACGGAAAGGAAGTTTGCCAAGGTCGGCTGAGTAGGAAGTATTTGGAGGGGTGAACCGAAAATGTCTTCGGTAGGAGATTTTAGGCTGGTGCTGAGGAGCCAAAATAAGGGAAAAAGCATGGCCAGTGCAATGATTCCTAAAATGAGGTAAGTCATAAAAGGATTAGCGCGACTTGTTTTTGAAACTAGATTGGTCATTAATTTATGGAACTCTGGTTAAGGGGACTTACAACATTCACATCTTCATAAACATCGGTAAAGTTTATCGTTAAGTCAAGACTTTGCAAAAAAATAGTTGGATTCATTGGGCTATAGCTTTGATATAACCACATTCCTGCTTCATTCTGCCGAAAAACTTCCACTCGTTGGTGTTTGCTATTAACTAAGACATATTCTTGTAGGTTTTCGATCGCTTGATAATCATTAAATTTATCACCTCGATCAAAAGCTTCTCTGCTATCAGAGAGAACTTCGATGATGAGTTTAGGAAAACGCTTATAGGTTGAAGTTTCGCGATCGCCGCGATCGCAGGTTACGAAGAGATCAGGATAATAAAAACAATTGGGTTTTTCCAAGCAATACCTTTGCCAATTTAGTCCAGAGAGTAGAGAAGACTTTAACGGTAAACTTTCTTTCAAGCGAGGCTTGGCAAAAGTAGTAATCCTAAAAAATTCCGTTAAGGTTTTCCGAAAGGTTTTTTTTAATGTATCCTTT
>JBEIFD010000580.1:0-2904 GCA_040382535.1 Merismopediaceae cyanobacterium | reverse complement strand
GTTGAGTTTGATTAACAATTTTAAACTTGGATAAATTATTGATTTCTAATTACACTGATATTAAGATCAGGTTAAACTCTTGATCAGTTATGCTGGTACTATTGTCGATCAATTTCTATCATGATCGAAAAATAACCGATTAAAAATGATTAAGCGATGGTTAGGGATTGACGCAGCACTGGCGATATTTCTTGGGCCATTATAGAGGATCATAAACGCAAGGAACCCTGGTTATTGGATTACGGGACAATTGAAACTCATAAAGAGATTCCCCCACCCGTCCGACTCTGAGAAATTGCCGAGGAGATGACCGCGATCGCCTCTAGCGTGATTTATCAAAATGTAACCCTGGGGGGGATAATGGCTTAACGTAGTTTTCATTTATCATTCTTAGCCATGATTGAAGTTGAACATCTCAGCAAAATTTACGGTTCAACAGCAGCGATTCAGGATGTCGATTTTTCGGTGGCAACGGGAGAAATTTTGGGTTTTTTGGGGCCAAATGGAGCAGGAAAAACGACGACGATGCGAATTTTAGCAGGTTATATTCCAGCGACTACGGGAACGGCTCGCATTGCTGGCTTTGATGTCCATGAGAAATCCTTGGAAGTCCGCCAAAATATTGGTTATTTGCCCGAAAATCCGCCGCTTTATCCCGATATGACCGTAGAAGGATTTTTAACCTTTGTGGCGAGTATTAAAGGGATTCCTTCAGGCGATCGCTCCTCCAAAGTGAATTCCGCCATTGAACGCTGTCAGCTTACGGAAAAGCGCAAAGTCTTAATCCATAAACTATCCAAGGGTTATAAGCAACGGGTTGGCATTGCCCAGGCGATCGTCCATGATCCTCCTGTAATTATTTTGGATGAACCGACCGTCGGGCTTGATCCCAAACAAATTATCGAAGTCCGTCATCTGATCAAAAGCTTGGCTAATCAGCACACGATTATTTTATCAACCCATATTTTGCCCGAAGTTAGCATGACCTGCGATCGCGTTACGATTATTAATCGCGGTAAAATCATTGCAACCAATACTCCTGAAAATTTGCTTTCTGAATTAACGGGTAATACGGGCTATAAATTAGAAATCGAGGGAAATACTGAGAATTTAGAATCCTTATTTAAACAAATTAACGGCATTACTCAAGTAATTATTAAACCCTTAGAAAATCAATCTCGTACAATTATTGAAATCAGAACAGATTCTACACAAGAATTAGGCCGAGAAATTGCCAATTTATTAATTCACAATAATCTAGGTTTGTATGAAATGCGTCGCACCCGCGCCACTCTAGAAGATGTTTTTCTGAATTTAATTACAACCGAAGAAACTATTCCCAATAATGAACAATTGAGCGTTGATCATACCGTAGAAACTGAATAAATCAAGTTCTAAAAATCTGTATATTTAATCTAAAAATAATGCAATCACAAACAAATGATAAAAAAAATTAAAATCTTTATTTCTAACCTGCTGGCAATTTTTCGTAAAGAACTACTCGGTTATTTTGCCGCCCCCTTTGCCTACGTCATTGCAGGGGTTTTCTGGTTAATTGCAGGGGTATTTTTTGGCATTATTTTAGATAGTATTATTCAAAATGCCGCTTTTATCGATCAAGGCGGTATGGAATCGGCAGGAATGGATGTGGCGAGTCAATTTTTAAGTTCCTATTTGGGCGTTATTATTTCCCTAGTTTTAGTATTATTACCTGCTCTTTCAATGGGTCTTTATGCCGAAGAACGGAAACGGGGAACCTTAGAATTATTGGCAACTTCTCCCCTAACCAATTGGGTCGTTGCTTTGGGAAAATTACTAGGAGTTTTGACGTTTTTTACGGTGATGATGGTTCCTCTCTGGATCTATCAAGCGATCGTTTTTAGCGCGTCCGATCCTGCTTTACCAATTAGCATTATTTTCCTAGCAAATCTCGCCGTTATACTCGTCGCCGCTTCCATTTTATCTTTGGGGATGTTTATTTCTTCCTTAACAGAAAGCTCAATTGTGGCCTATATTTTGAGTTTTATTTTAATTCTAGGTCTGTGGATCGTGGATGTCTTTGCTCAACGAGTGAGTGGATTTATGGGAGATGTTTTATCCTATTTATCTTTGTTTAATCATTTCAATACCTTGACAAGCGGTGTATTAGAAACGAAAAGTATTGTTTTGTTTATCAGTTATATTTTTCTGGGTATTTTTCTCACTGCCCAATCCATTGAAGCTCTGCGTTTTCAACGTTCTTAATTTTTCCTTGTTGATCGAATTTTAATTAATCAGAAACTCTAGCAATTATTTTTTTATGCAAAACTTTTTTCAAAAAATTCAACCCTATTTAAAATACTTAAAATATTTTTATCTGCCAGGCGTTTTTTTAACCGTTGCAGGCGCGATCGCGGGAATCACATCGGGAGTTTGGTCATCGCTGTATTTGGGATTAATGATTGCAGGTGCGGTCTTTTTATTGATTTGGCTGACATGGCTTGTGAGCAACACCCCTAATTTTTTGACCAGACGCTCCACCCAGGCGGGAACAAATGTTTTAGTGGGAACGATCGCGATTCTAGTGATTGTAGGAATTATCAACTTTTTAGGCTTTCGGTTTTCTAACCGTATTGATTTCACCGACAATCAACTGTTTACCCTTTCCCCCCAAACCCAAGAGATTGTTACTAATCTGAAAAAGCCCGTCAAACTCTGGATTTTTGATAGTCCCCCCGACCCTGGCGATCAAGATTTATTAAATAATTTTCGGCGTTATAATGCTAATTTTTCCTTTGAATTTGTTAATCCCGATCAAAAGCCTGGTTTAGTTAAAGCCTTTAATGTCAAATCCCAGGGCGATGTTTATCTCGAATTTGGTGACAAAAAACAACTCGTTCAAACCCTAATTAACTTTAATCGACG
>JBEIFD010000579.1:0-2906 GCA_040382535.1 Merismopediaceae cyanobacterium | reverse complement strand
GGTTGTGAATTTCCGGACAAGTCTAATCATCTATTTAAGGATTTCTTTTGATGTGAGATTCCTAACAATTTTCTCAAATAAAACTAAAGTGACTGAAAAATACCATAAAAGTTTTCATCTAGAATTTCTAATTGAGAAAAAGGACAATCAAGAGGATACTCAGTCTCAGCAGGAATTCTGACTCCCAAAGTCGCACGTTTACCTTCTTTAATGGCTAACTTTCTTGCATCAGGATAGGCTTCTAGCAAGGCACTATCCCAATAGGATTTAAGGGAAGGCGTTTTTTGGAGTTGTTTTTGGATGCGTTGGCGATGTTCATCAACGGAATTATACCAACTATTTTTCATCGTATCGGGAGCATCAGCTTGGACAGTGAGTTTTAATAAATGAGCAATTAAAATCGCTAAATTGCTTTCTAAAGCCGCTTTATTAGAGCTTCCCAAATCGTTTAACTCCTCGATCAGGTGATTAGTGTCAAGTGTATTAAAGCGGTCATTTTTTAAGCAATTAATGGTTTGTTCTATCCATAGTTGAAAATCCTGCTCATAAAGTGATGCCAAACTGGTTTGAGAGAGGTCATTATTTTCAGTAATCATTGATTAATCTTTTTGGGGATGTAACAACAAGATAATACACAACCGCAATTTAAAAAAATATTTTAGATGCCTAAATCAATACACAGTGAGATTACTTTTTACTGGATTGCGATCGCCTAGCGGTAGGCAAAATTAGCATCGCATCACCAAAAGAATAAAAACGATAATTTTCTTGAATGGCTTCTTGATACAAACTCAATAATCTTTCCCGCCCAATTAAGGCACTGACTAACATTAATAAGCTCGATTTTGGCAAATGAAAATTCGTAATTAAACCATCAACAATTTGCCATTGATAGCCTGGATAAATAAAAATATTGGTCTTCCCTCGATAGGCCGTTAATAATTCAGGAAAATTAGCTTGGGCGGCTCCTTCTAAGGCTCGTACACTGGTAGTGCCGATCGCAATAATCCGTCCTCCTTTTGCTTTAGTGGCTAGAATTTTATCGACCGTCATTTGGGGAACTTCAATCCATTCTTGGTGCATAGTATGTTCCCTAATATTTTCCGTTTCTACGGGACGAAAGGTTCCCACACCAACGTGTAGCGTAATTTCGGCGGTTTGAATGCCTTTATTAGCTAATGTTTGTAAAAGTTCATCGGTAAAATGTAACCCTGCGGTAGGAGCCGCGACGGCCCCTGGCTTTTGGGCATAAATAGTTTGATATTGATCGGGTTGAGCTTCTGACTGCGTAACATAGGGCGGAAAAGGAATTTCTCCAAATTGCTCTAAAACATCCCAAAAAGAAAGACCAGACGGGGGAAAGAATTGGAGAATGCGCCCTCCTGTTTCGGGGTCACGTTCCATGACAGTAGCGGTTAAGGTTAAATTCGGATCACTCGTTTGGGAGGGATAAAAGGTAATTTCTGAACCTACTTTTAATTTTTTTCCAGGTTTCACCAACGCTAACCAGCGATCGCGGGATTTTTCTTCGAGTAATAAAATTTCAACGGCGGTTCCCGTAGATTTCTGACCATACAATCGGGCGGGAATAACTCGCGTATTATTTAAAACCAGTAAATCGTTAGGTTCTAGGCATTGGGGCAAATCATAAAATCGCTGATGACTGTGGAGGGTCGGCGTTTCAATAACCAATAAACGAGAGCTATCTCTAGGAATAACAGGACTTTGGGCAATGAGTTCAGCAGGAAGGGTATAGTCGTAGCTGGATAATAATTCGTTAGGATTCATTGCAATTCAACGGAAAGTAAAAGGTGATAGAAAGGCTTGAAGTAGAAATAAAATCTTAGCTCATAAAGTCGAAATACTGACTCTTAAAGTTTCAGATTGAGAATTATTTATCCATTTGGGGCGTTCAAAATTAAAATAATTTAGTGAGTAATCATAAAAAAAGAGTTATAGTTTTTTAATATATAAATTATGCAAATCAAAGGAGACTAATTTTGAAATATTTCCGACGCTATCCTTTTTGGTTTCCCTATTTGTTATCGGTTTGTATTTTTCTGTTTGCGTTTTCAACCGTGATGTCCTGGGGCTACTACAACGAACTCTGTTGGGAATATTTATTTGGCGATAAAAATCCTTTAGTTCTCAAACTTAGCTTTTTAGTGATTGTTTTTTAGGAGCCGTTCTTAACCCAACGGTTTTTATCCGTTTAAGCGATTTAATGCTAATTTCGGTCGCAATTCCTAATGTTTTAGGCTGTTACTTTCTCGGTAATGATGTTGCCCTAGACCTTAAAAGTTATATGCGTCGCCTCAAACAAGGAGAATTTAAAGTTCATAAGGTTTAGTGAATGCGATCGCGGTAGGCTTAGTTTTCCATTGTAGATACCTTTCCATTGTCAATTTTTCATTACCCATTACCAAGGCGATCGCGGCCTATTAGCCAATAATTGATTGAGTTTAGGGCTGCTATTGGGTAGTGTTATGGTAAAGACTTTCAGTTGTGCTAAGATTCAGAGAGTTTGCAGGAGGTTGACTAATGACTGGAATTGAGACGGCGTTTATAACAACTGTAGCGGGTCAGCTAACTAAATTTGGTTGGGACGCTATCAGCACAAATGAGTTTTTGAATCAGGAAATTTATATCGGAAAATCGGTTCAGGATATTCTTTATCATCTGTATCAGCAATACGCTAAAAATTATCGTGAAAGGCACGGTCAAGTTAGTGTTCTGAGAATGTCTAAGGCGATGGATTTGGAGTCCATTTATGTTAATGTTCAATGTTTAGATGATTTTGCACGGGATTATTTGATTGATTCTGTTACTCTGGAAAGGCGTTTTCGGGAAACCAATCAGCGACAGTTTCGCTATAATTTTGAAAGGGATAAACGAAAAGATGGTTT
>JBEIFD010000578.1:0-2907 GCA_040382535.1 Merismopediaceae cyanobacterium | reverse complement strand
GTAGGAGCAATTTTAGCGGCTCGTTTGAGGGAAACAGGGGAAGCATCTAAACCCGTCACCTGTTGGGATTTTTTCACTAAAAATTGGGTCGCTTGACCACCACCGCAACAAAGATCGAGGATTTTACTTTCTGGGGTGAGTTCCAGCCCTTCTAGGGGTAATTGATGAAATTTCGTTTCTCCGCCAACGCCCAGGGTTGCGATCGCCGAAATGGTGGCATAAAGCCAAGGATACTGATAACTCAAGGTTCTAAAAATAGTTGCCATTAATATTCTTGATTATTTGATGGATAAATCTCTTCCCTTTTTCCCATAAATTGTTACACTTGGTAAAGATTCTGAAAATCTTTCTCATTAACGTAACAGCTATGGGTCGTGTTGGGGTATTGTTGCTCAATCTCGGAGGGCCAGAGAAATTAGAGGATGTTCGCCCTTTCCTCTTTAATTTGTTCTCTGACCCTGAAATTATTCGTTTGCCCTTTCCTTGGTTGCAAAAACCGTTGGCTTGGTTGATTTCCACCCTGAGAGCGAAAAAATCCCAAGCAAATTATGAACAAATTGGCGGCGGCTCCCCTCTGCTCAAAATTACCGAAGCCCAGGGAGAGGCCCTAGAACACCGTCTCACCGAGATTGGTCAAAAGCCTGTGATTTACATTGGTATGCGCTATTGGCATCCTTTCACAGAAGAGGCCATTGAACAAATTAAACGCGATCGCATCCAAAGACTCGTCATCCTACCGCTCTATCCCCATTTTTCCATTAGTACCAGTGGTTCCAGTTTTCGGATCATCGAGGAAATGTGGCAACAAGACCCCACTCTCCGACAAATTGACTACACCCTGATTCCCTCTTGGTACGATGATCCGCTTTATTTACAAGCAATGGCGGATTTGATTGCCCAGGAATTAACCAAATTTTCCAATCCCGACTCAGCCCATATTTTCTTCAGCGCGCACGGCGTTCCCCAGAGTTACGTCGATGAAGCGGGCGATCCCTATCAGGCAGAAATTGAAGCTTGTACTCGTTTGATCATGCGAACCCTCGATCGCCCTAATCCCTACACCCTCGCCTACCAAAGCCGAGTCGGCCCCGTAGAATGGCTCAAACCCTATACGGAAGATGCCCTACACAATTTAGGCGCAGAAGGGGTCAAGGATTTATTGGTGGTTCCCATTAGTTTTGTGTCGGAACATATCGAAACCCTCCAGGAAATTGATATTGAGTACCGAGAAATCGCAGAAGAATCAGGCATCGAGAATTTTCAACGGGTTCCCGCCCTCAACACCCATCCGATGTTCATTGATTCCCTCGCTCAGATGGTAGTGAGTTCCCTAGAGAATCCGCCTTGCACCTTTGATACAGTTGCCCATCCCAACAAAAATATGAAAATGTATCCCCAGGAGCGATGGGAATGGGGTATGACGACTGCCGCCGAAGTATGGAATGGTCGTCTGGCGATGTTGGGTTTTATTGCCCTTTTGATCGAATTAATTAGTGGTCAGGGGCCACTTCATCTGGCGGGATTACTTTAATTCCAGACTTTTATTTAAGCTTGCGATTCTCCATTTACGCGATCGCATTTTAGATACTTCCTGGTTTTTTTAATATTAAGAAACAAAAAATTAAGCGGCTGGATCTTTAAGCTAAAAGATAAATTTGCCCATTGTTGTAAATCCTTAAAGCAAATTTTTTAATAAAGTTGCCTAACTTTTTTCAAATATATTTTCAGCTTTATAGAAAAAATATCAATATCTAAGTCCGTTAAAATAAAATGTTATTTGATAGTATCAAAAATTTAAGCAAAGATCTTATAATCAATCCATTAATAAAAATATTATTGCAATTTCATAAAGGTTTATTTTCTAAATTCGAGAAAATAGCTTTATCGACTTTGAAACCCTATCAATTCATTATTTTAATTTGTTTAATCACGTTATCTTGGGAGCTATTTTCCCAACCTGTTTTAGCCACATCAGAAAGAATCATTTTAACAGAAATCTTATTGCAGGAAGCCTTAGTTCATCCTATTTTAAATGATGGATCTTTAATCATTGACTTACAAAATTTTGAGATCAATTTAACCCCCGAAAATATAGAATTTCGAGACCAATTTTATCAACAATTACAAAATCAATTTAACCATTCTCCTAAGCCGTTAGGATTAGACTTGACCAATAGCCTTATTCGCGGAGATTTTAATTTTAATCAATTAGGATTAGCCGTTCAGCTTTCCCAATCCACTCTTCCTAAACAATTAATGTCAACCGAAAAACAACTCTTGGAAAAAGATCCTTCTTTTTTATCAGAAGTCGGAGAACAAATTAATACTATTAATATTTTTCGAGGTTTGGTCAAACTAAAAGGAGCAATTTTTACAGGAAAAACAGATTTTTCTAAAACATTCTTTTTACAACGGGTAGAAGGAGAAAATGTTAAATTTAATCAGGATAGTGTTTGGACAGAATCACGCTTTGGCAGAGATTTAGATTTTTCTAAGGGAATTTTTAATCGAAACTTAGATTTTTCCCAAGATTTATTTTTTGGCCCCGTTAAATTTCGTCAAGCGAGATTTCAGGGAATCACAGACTTTAAAAAAAGCAGTTTTTGGGCAGAAGCTAATTTTCGAGAATCTCACTTTCTACAATTGGCTAATTTTACGGCTATTCAATGGCTCAAGGATGTTCATTTTGATCAAGTCAATTGGAGCGATCGCGTTTTATTTTCCCAGAGTCGATTTTTCCAGAACTTAAGTTTTAATAATGCAACCTTTGAAAAATCAGTGGCTTTTCGGTCTGCCCGTTTTAGTCATCTGATCGATTTTCATGATGTCAAATTATTAGGTGATAAAACCATTATTGGCAAAATAATAACTCTTTCGGGCTTGAAAAATAATGAAACTGTTGTTCGT
>JBEIFD010000577.1:0-2910 GCA_040382535.1 Merismopediaceae cyanobacterium | reverse complement strand
GATTCGACGAGTTTTTTTTAAAAGATGACTTGTTTTTTGCTTAAATAGACCTACGGATTAATTTCTAAAATATGAGGGGTTTCTAATAATTATGAATAGTTGTATTTTAATGGCCACGGTCATCGGCAATCCTGAGTTGCGCTATACCCAGGAAAATCAAACAGCGATCGCCCAAATGTTAGTCGAGTTCCAGGGCGGCAAACCCGAAGATCCTCCGTCAACCTTAAAAGTGATTGGTTGGGGAAATCTAGCAACAGAAATTCAACAATCCTATACCATCGGCGATCGCATTGTGATTGAAGGTCGTTTAAAAATGGACACAATTGAGCGGCCCGAAGGCTTTAAGGAAAAACGGGCGGAATTAGTCGCAGGACGCATTCATCGTTTAGAAAGTTCAGCCAGTGTGAGTGGAACTGTCCCTACCGCAAAAGTTATCCCAATGACGACTCCCGAACCGAAAAATGTCGTTAATTTGGAGAATTATAAATCCAGCGCGAAACCAGCCCCCCCCGAACCCCAGGATGAATGGTCATATCCCTCTACGCCTGCGCCAAGCATTAGTGATAGTGATCTCGATGAAATTCCCTTTTAAATTTTTCCTATTCTAAAAATCAATGATTAAGCTACCCAAAAAATTAATGCTCTTAGGGGCGGGTGAATTAGGAAAAGAATTCGCGATCGCGGCCCAACGCTTAGGGAATTATGTGATCGCGGTGGATCGCTATGATAATGCGCCCGCCATGCAAGTGGCCGATGCGAGGGAAGTGATATCCATGCTCAGTGCCGAGGATTTGGAACGAGTCGTCAGCAAACACCAGCCTGATTTTATCATTCCCGAAATCGAAGCCATTAGAACCGAAAAATTGGCAGAATTTGAACAACGCGGCATCACCGTGATTCCCACCGCCAAAGCTACTCACTACACCATGAACCGCGATCGTATTCGGGAATTGGCCCATCAAGAATTGGGAGTACGAACGGCTAAATATGAATATGCAACCAACTTAGCGGAAATGCAGGCCGTCTCTGAAAAAATCGGCTTTCCCAATGTGGTGAAACCCGTCATGTCGTCTTCGGGCAAAGGTCAATCGGTGGTAAATAATGCCTCAGAAGTAGAAACCGCTTGGAAGTACGCGATCGCGGGTTCCAGGGGAGATAGCCAAAAGGTTATTATCGAAGAATTTATTGATTTTGAAATTGAAATTACCCTGCTAACCGTCAAACAGTGGAATGTCCCCACCATTTTTTGTCCTCCCATCGGCCATCGGCAGGAACGAGGTGATTACCAAGAATCCTGGCAACCCGCCCAGATTAAACCAGAGCAAATTTTAGCGGCTCAAGCGATCGCGAAAACCGTCACGGATGCCCTGGGTGGTGCGGGTATTTTTGGGGTCGAATTTTTTATCACCGCCGATGAAGTTATTTTCTCAGAACTGTCACCCCGTCCCCACGATACGGGAATGGTTACATTAATTTCGCAAAATTTGAATGAATTTGAATTGCATTTACGAGCGGTTTTAGGGCTACCCATTCCCCAAATTACTCAGTTTGCCCCTGCGGCCAGTGCGGTGATTTTAGCGAATCAAAATTCTGATTCCATCAGTTTTACGGGCGTTGCTGAAGCGTTGAGTGTTGCTGATGTGGATATCCGTCTTTTTGGAAAGCCTGATTCTCGTCCCTATCGTCGCATGGGGGTTGCGTTGGCGAAGGCTGAAAATACCGATTTGGCCCGTAAAAAAGCGACTCAGGCTGCCAGTCAGGTTGTTATCTTAGAGTGACTTGACGCGATCCCTTCCTTCAACCCTCTGAAACAAAATAATTCTAAACTTTTATTATTTATTGGCTTTTCCCTAATTTTATTAAAAATTTTAATGTTTATTCCCACCAATTGTTTTTATAAAGGTTACTTTATAGATAGAACTCTTACTGAATAAAGTGCTAGTCAATGGAATTTTACTGTGAACAGGATCGGACTGGACGGTGGTTTTGGGCGTTTAAAACAGAAAATCACAAGACACTAGCTACCTCTAGCGAATTCTACCTGATCCATGAGGATTGCTTAAATGCTATAACTTTACTAAAAAAGAAACAAAAAAAGTCGTGAAAGAATCGTAATTTATTCAGTAAATAGTTATCAACGAGGGTTGCTATTTTTGAATCGGTTTGGTGATCGCATTATCAACTAAACCGCGATCTCTAGGACATTGACATCAGCGATCGCAGAAGGGGAACTGAACTCAACAACAGCCCCAACCACTGATAATAAATTATTGGGCGTTGCTGAATCAGGATATGAATATCAATTTTGCACATATCCAAAAGTCAGTTTGAGTCTAGCTTTTAAAAATCTCATAAAAGAAGATTCATACTTCAAATCAGCAACGCCAATTATTGATGTTACCGGCAAAACATTCCTTTCTCGTCGGGGATCAATTAATAGTGCATCTCAATGTAGGACGTACACCCTATTACTTCTACGCGCCCGTTCTGAATGGACTATACACTGGCGATGAGGGAACTGGAGCGATCGGGGTTTTTGGTCGTCAAGACCCCGCTTATTTATTAGTCGGAGGTGGTGCAGGGATCGCATTCAACTACGATTTGACCGACTCTTTAGGATTAACGGCAGGTTATTTGGCTGATGTCGGTATGGTGGGCAATTCATCCAAGGGCAATGGTCTTTTTAATGGAGGATACGGGGTTTTAGGTCAATTAACTTGGAATATGACCAATGATTTCGCGATCGCGGCAGTTTATTCCCATAATTATGCCCCAGGGGGACGATTTGGCTTCAACAGTAATGGATTAAGCTCTGCTGGAACAGCCGTTGCGAATAGACTTGTCCGAAAATTCACAACCTAATCACAGTAAGCCTTTACAGCTTTTTCTGGAAATACTCCCAAGTGCCTG
>JBEIFD010000576.1:0-2912 GCA_040382535.1 Merismopediaceae cyanobacterium | reverse complement strand
CCAGCCAAGTAATACCTATTGGCTGTACTTAT
Organism: Merismopediaceae cyanobacterium; assembly: GCA_040382535.1. Taxonomy (GTDB): domain Bacteria; phylum Cyanobacteriota; class Cyanobacteriia; order Cyanobacteriales; family Microcystaceae; genus Snowella. The sequence goes on along the minus strand of JBEIFD010000576.1, from coordinate 2,880 downwards.
CTATAGCTGCGTCTTCGGGCAATTCAGGATCTATTATCTGGCGGTCTTCGTCACCGACAGAGGCTCCTGATGGCGTTGCGGCTTTTGGCGGCTACAAATTCAGTAACAATGCTGGAGTTTCTTTTGCGAATAGTAACGTTTACAATACTTTCCGAGTTAATGCTACAGCCGTTCCTGAACCTTTAACGATTCTAGGAGCGATCGCGGCGGCTGGGTTTGGTTCTGCGTTTAAGCGTCGATCAAACAAATCCCAGGATTTATTCGATTAATTGACTGTAAATATTTTGAATGGCTCGCGTCAAGCTGTGAAAAACCGATGATTTGGGGACTTAAGCACTTTTTCCCATAATTCGGTTTTTTTTATTTCAATTAGTTACTTTTGTTTGCAATTCGCGATCGCTAAAATAGATAGCCAAATCTACAATTTTCATTCTTATGGATATAGCTGATGAATTCGGAGATTAAGCTTTATCCTTGGCCAAAATAAAAACATTGCCCTCATTGCCCCTACCGATGCGTAAATCCTCATCCAAGTAGGTAATTTCTAACCAACCTGAAGAATCACGACTTTCTAAGCTCAAATCTACGGCTAAAAATCGTTTACCGAGTTCAATATCCTGAATAAATTGACTAACGGATTGATAGCCCATCGCCCGTTGTAAGCCAACGATTGATCGTTCAAACTTGACATCTACTCGACGCTCAGAAACAGGGGTAAAACGCGCACTAACCGACACCAAGCCCTCTAAAAAAGGAACGCCACTCACTTCAGCAATGTTATAAAGTTTTCCTTCAATCACACGGATACATTGGTAGATCTGACCTAATTGGATCAACGGAACTCGGTCTAAGCCCAAAAGACTGCGACTGGTTGTATAAAGTAATCGCCAGTCACCATCGAGAAGAGCGGTTGCTTTTTCTAGGGGATGGGGATGGGGATTGTGGTCTTCGAGTTGCTCAACGGCGGTGAGAATCTTGACCGTATCGCTTTCTGTAGCTAAGAGACCCCGATTTTTCCCCGCGATCGCCTCTAGGAGCTTAGTTTTTTGTTGCATAAAATTTTCCTAAACCTAATAAAACCATTTTCGGTCATCAGGTGAAGTCTGGGTCAGAATTAAGCAGATTGTTAAGTTTTTTAAATTTTTTTGAGTTTGCTAGAATGATACACTCGTTGTGTGTGTGCTAATTACGCATTGCTAACCCAGTTTAACTTACGCTTTACCTTATGTTATATAACGATTCTCTACGCAAAGAACCCCGCTATGAACCCGCCGCAGTTATTCCCGTAACTCGTCATACCTCGCTTTTGGATTGGTTACACGAAACAAACCGTATTATTCCCCGCGAAAAAGAAGAAGCCCAACGGGAGCTTTTGAACGATGACGTAGATATTTCAGAGTTGATGGATGTGGATGACAATTCCTACGATGATGACCTCAGTGATGCTGACTCACCTGATGAAGACTAAATTAACCCAAAGAGAGGGGTTTGGTGGTAAAGTCATCTTGAATTTTAGAAAACTTCGTTAGTTGTGAGTGAGTCGTGGATACAAACCCTTCGTCAGCTAAATTGTTTGATAAACCTTCTGGGACGCAATTATTGATTTTATTGTCTTTTTTGCTCCTCGGATTGGCGGTCGCGTTACCTCCCCTCGCAGGGAATTTTCCTGTCGATACTTTCAATTTATTCTTGCCTTTTGGAGTTTCGGCGGTGATTAGTGGGGCGATCGGTTATTGGGTTGTTCCCATTCTCCGCAAACTCAAAGCTGGTCAGGTCATCCAGGAAGATGGCCCCCAATCTCACCTCAAAAAAGCGGGAACGCCGACGATGGGGGGGATTTTTTTTATGCCAGTCGCTATCATAATTGCCCTCATTTGGTCTGGATTTAATGCCAATGTCGTGGCAGTTTCCCTGGTCACCCTGGCTTATTTTGGTATCGGTTGGATCGATGATTGGCGCATTCTTCAACAACAATCTAATAAGGGGCTGACTCCCCGCCAAAAATTAATTCTGCAAATTGGGGTCGCGATCGCCTTTAGTGTTTGGATGTTTTTTACCCAACCTGCCACGATTACCGATATCCGATTACCTGGTTTTGTCCTGCCTCTGGGAATTATTTTTTGGATTTTAGCGGGATTTACCTTGGTTGCAGAAAGTAACGCGACTAACCTCACTGATGGCGTGGATGGCTTGGCAGCAGGAACCTCTGCCCTGGCGTTTTTAGGATTAGGTGCGATCGCGTCTTCTAGTTCTCCTGAATTAGCGATTTTTTGTGCCTGTCTGAGTGGTGGATGTTTGGGATTTGTCCTCCATAATCGCAACCCCGCCAAAGTTTTTATGGGAGATACGGGTTCATTGCCCTTGGGAGGAGCTTTAGGCGCGGTAGGTTTACTCAGTGGCAATCTTTGGGGATTGTTGTTGTTAAGTGGTATTTTTCTAGCGGAATCTCTATCAGTAATCGCCCAGGTTAGTTATTACAAAGCAACGAAAGGCCCCGACGGTAAGGGTAAACGCTTACTCAAAATGGCTCCCATACATCACCATTTAGAATTGAGTGGCTGGGAAGAAACCAAGATCGTCGGTGTTTTTTACCTAATTAATGCAGGATTAGCTTTGTTAGCAGTTGTTAGCTCATAGAATAAAAAATTTTTCAAACAAACTTGATGCGATCGCCCTTTTTTTCTGGGTAGTGATTTACTCGTAGTGGTGGTGGCTTAAGCCTCTGCTAATTGGGCATTGTAGTCGTGTATAAAATACCAAATTGCCCCAATATGATTTTCCACATTTTTGGAAAAAGAGAGGCTTTTTCTCACCAGTCGAGAGATTCGTTGTCGCAAGGTATTATTTAATCTTTCAACATGATTAGTTTGTCCTGTCTCT
>JBEIFD010000575.1:0-2914 GCA_040382535.1 Merismopediaceae cyanobacterium | reverse complement strand
CTTTGATGTATCCCAATTTTTGCATCAATCCAGAAGTAGCCAAATCTGAATAAGTAGCCGCGTAGAGCCGTATTACTAATTCTTTAATCTAACCTTGTATTAAAGTTAACAAAAAGTTTATAAATTCTTAATGTTGATCCATTACGTTGATTTTCAAAGCTCAACCTAGATGAAATGGAGTCAACTTTGTTAATACTTTTTTCATTCCTGTTTAAAATTATTTTTGTCGCCCTATTATTGCTTTTTATCGGTGATTTTCTTTCGACTTTTTTGTACCATGTCCCTGAACATATTTTTGGAAAGTTTCACTCCTTAGTTCACCACAGTGGCAACCGTAGTTTCCTGCATTACGCGGTTTTAACGAAAAATCCTCTCGTTTTATTGGATGGAATGTTAGGGGCTTTACCTTATTTTATTTTTGTTCCCTGGTTCTGGCAGATTTCTCCCATTGGAACCGTTTTAGGGCTGATATTAGGAGAATTACACGTTATTTGGCGACACGTATCTGTGATGAAATGGAAAACGCCTACCCCCATTTTAAACATCTGTAACGCACTGATGATAACAACGCCAGAACGTCATTGGTTACACCATCAAGATGCTAGGGTTGCTTTTGGCGATATTTTTAATTTTTTCGATCCTCCTGCCCAAACTTGGTTTAAATTTTTACTGTCTGTTAAATATAAATGGCGGCATGCTTGGAGAAAAATTACAGTTTAAATTTTCTGAGTTTTAAAAGATTGTGATCGCGTTTTTTGAAGAATAATTTATTAGGAAGCCACAAGAGATTCACAATAATCTATTTGCCCTAAATTTATATCCTGAGAACTGGGATGATTGAGTAAATATTCTGTTACTCGAATATTCATTAAAGACTTTTGATTGGATAAAGAACGGGCAAAAAATTCTAACGTGCTAACAGGAATCATTTTTGCGATCGCAATCGTTAGATCTGGCCGAAAGGAATCTATTCTGTTTAATTTAGTTATTCACTTCTGCCATTTCAATCACCTGTTCGTCTAAATCTTTAACTAAAAAATTAAGGGGTTTATTGCGTCGAATTTTGTAGCGTAATCGGCGAGATTGAACCCGTAATAAAATTTGTTCTAAACAATCGTGGTCAAAACAAACATGACGTTGACGGTTTTTAGTTCCGTAGCTGGCTCCGCTGATGACGTGGAGTTGAGTGTTTTTCTTGAGTTGATACCATAAACCCTCGCTTTGGTTAAACCGTGTTGCAGGAGCCGAGGGAGAATTAGCAGATAGATAAAAGGAATCGACCCCTGCCGCGCCCAGGGTTTGTTCGTAGTTGTAGTAATAATGGAGGGGGACATCGGCGATCGCGAGTTCTAGTAAACCCTCATAAAATCGCTTGGCAACTTCTAGATCGGAGACCATGACGGTATGAACCTTGGGCGCACTACTTAGAAACATCCACATGGCCACGGCATAGGCTCCCAGGAGCATCACCATTACACCCTGGGTCGAAAAAATACTATCAATGGGTAAAAACGACCCTAAATACTGAGATTTTATCAAAAAAACACTGAGCATCGTCATTAAAATCCTTATATTATATTTTTTTACACTCAATAAATTAGAAAAATAGACGAACAATCGTTCACTTTTTATATCATACACGTTACCTCTTTGTGAGAGTTTGAATACATTCTGAGTCGGTGGGGCTAGATTTATTCGTTCATATTGCGGTAGGTTGCCACAGAAGAGGGGGAAATGCCATTGAGGTAACGGAAAATCCAATATTTAAAAACGGTATCTAGAATCACGGGAAAAGTCGCAATAAAGAGAAAATTAAAATCTCGATTTTCAGGCAGTCCAAAATGTCGAGCAATACTTTCTAAAATGACTTCCCAACCATGCGGGGAGTGGAAACCGACAAACATATCAGTAAATAAAATAATCAGGAAGGCCTTAGCTGAGTCACTCAATCCATAGACAATTTCATCGATAAATCCTTTAACAATTTCAATTTCGTCTCGGCTATTGAGCAACACAGCAGCAAAGGCAATCAAAGATAATAAGTCTGCAAACACGTTCCCGATCGCATTCACTCCTAAATTACGATATTGCTCAGAAAGTTCTGCCGCTTTTTCCTTTAGTTGAGTTTCTGTTTCCTCTTCAGATAATTTGGGAGTAAGCCCCATCAAACCGCGAAAACGCATTGACTCTTCGTAACCTCTTAATTCCTCTAAGGCTTCTCTTTCTAATGATTGATTAATAAAAACAATTTCTTGATTCTGATTAAAATATTTTTCTACTAACGGACTAAAAATAAAGGTTTTAGTTAGTTGATGGACTAATAAAGGAATAATAATCAACATTAAAATAAATTTAATAGAAAGGGCCGTTTTATAGCGGGAAGTTCGATATTGATTGAGAACTTTTTTTTCCGTTTCTCCCGATTGGGGATCGATTTCCTGACGGATACGAGTAATGGTTTTGAGTAGCGATCGCGGTAAGACCCCCGTTTTTTGCGAGGCACTATTCATTTTTTGAAACTCATCATCTGCTTGAACATCAAAAAAACTTTTTCTTTGTAAATCCTTTGGTCTTCTTTTTCGGATAGTGGTTTCGTTAATAGAACTGACAGGATATTCTAAGGTTTGTGGGGGTAATTTTCCATTTTCAATATTAAAATTTTGGTAACGTTCAACAATTTGATCAATAAATTTTAATTTATCTAAAATATAAACAACATCATCTCCGTAAGCCTGTTTATCCGCTTTACTCTTTTCAATTTCTGCTAAACTTAAAAAAAGGCGACTGGTTCTAAAAACCGCCATATTAACATTGATTTTTTGCAAATAGCCTTTAACTTCTGTTGTAAAATAAGTAACAACGCTCGTTCCATAATTACCAGAATCAGCAGAAACTTTTTTTCCTTCAAAGTGCT
>JBEIFD010000574.1:0-2921 GCA_040382535.1 Merismopediaceae cyanobacterium | reverse complement strand
GCCTCCTTGGCAAAAGATCGCTCAAAAGCTTACCAGATAAGGGTTTCAAAGATTTTGAGCTTATTACCCAACAACTCTAATATAATTTAGTCATCAGGAGATAAAGAAGTTTGGAAATCTTTCAGACTCCCTTAACCGATTAATTTAACGACCTAATTGGGTTAAACTCGCGTTCTGATAGTAATGGGATAAAATTTGGCTATAGGGAACATTTTTCTCAGATAGAGCATAGGCTCCCCATTGACTTAAGCCCAAACCATGACCCGATCCCTTACCCGCTACAGAGAAAGTTCCGCCCGAATTAGCTACTGTAAAAAGGGTACTGCGTAATTTTAAAGATGCGCGAATTTGCGCCCCAGTCAATTGCTTACTGCCTCTACTGCCGACAATTCTCATCGTCACGATACGGCCCTGGGGAGTCATTCTTTCGGGAATCATGGAACGAATTGCACCCACTCCACCAATTAATTTTGATAATTGGGAAGCACTAAAGTTTTTAGTCCATTGATAAACAGGGGCAGTTTGGTCGTAGTCCACAACTCCTCGGAGATAGGGCAAGGGAGAAGTCCAGACATCTTCCACATTTTCCGTGTGTCCTCCAGAAGCCGCATGAAAAGCCGCTAAAATAACCTTGCCGTTGTAGGTCATCACTTGACCCTCGGTGGCATTAACGGCATCCAAAGTACTTACATATTCGCTTTCCATGCCTTTATAAACCTGGGTTGCGGTGGTGGTATCTAGGTCATAAAAACGGTTACTTTCGGCGGTGCTTTTATAAATGGCATAGGTACGAGCGGCAACAGCCTGAGCTTTGAGGGCTTCCTGGGGCCAAGTGGGAATAGCTTCTCCGCCGACCACACTATAAAGATATTTTTCTAAATTAACTTGATTAATCGCTGTAACGCCTTTTCCCTGACGAATCAGCCGAGTTCTGCCACGATACCAGCGATCGCCGATCCAAACTACCCCGTCTCCACTAGGTTCAATGATTAATTGATTACTCTGCCATTGACCCAAGGTGACTCCCCTTCCCCTCGCTTGGGCATTTTGGGGAACCAGTTCGGCAAGGGTTCCTAATTGACGACCCCCAGCATCGGTGACGATCGCAGGAGTGGAGCTACCTACTTTAATCTGGCTCATTCCTTTTTTGATCGCGACTCGCAATTCTAGAGCTTGGACGGGGGCAACAAAAGCGACCCAAAGCAAGACAGAGAGGCAACCAGCATTTTTGAATAGGGGAAGCATAAATTTCATATATCGCGTTTGTCGTGGGGGTAAATTTCTTTTTAATGACATTATTATAATATTTTTTATTTTTCTCAAGAAATACAGACAGAATTATACCCTACGATGGCATTTATCGTTCTGGATAATCGAAAAATAGCAAGTCATATTTATTTTTCTGATCTCTAAATCACTAAAAATAGGAAAAGTATTTGATTGGGACGTTTTCCCCTCGTGTTTCAAGGGCGATCGCGGCCCAATAATTATGATCATCATCAGGATTGAATTCAAAGGATTGTAAATACCAATTAGGCAAATTGATAAAACGTAACGGATTAAGCGCGATTTCAATCTGATTTAATCCGCCACTAATGCCTTCTCCTGTTGCTTTTAAATAGGCCTCCTTTGCTGTCCAAAACTGAAAAAATAGTTGATCCCGCTCTTCGGGAATTGCTTGTGTTAAAAGATCATATTCAGAAGCACAAAAGAAACGTTTCGCTAATGGTTCAGCATTCTCCATTGGCCGTATTTTTTCGAGATCAACTCCAATAGGGCGATCGCGATTGATTCCTAAAATGGCCATATTTTCGGAATGGGAGAGATTAAATTGTAAATTCAAAGGATTGCAATCCTCGGTTAAATAGGGTTTACCGCGATCGCTGTGGGTGAAATTAATTTGGGTGGGATCAAGATTTAAATAACGAGCCAAAATGATTCTCAAAATCCCATGAACCGCTTGATAACGCCGTTGGTGCTGGGGAAATTTAAAGCGATCGGCCTTAATTTTTTCCGATTCTGATAAAAGAGCAATGCAATTTTGTAGATTTTCATCGGTCACATCCAAGGCAATCCACCAGAGATGAATCGTTTGAACCTCTAAGATCCAATCCGTTTGTGCAAACATTTGGCTCTCTGGGAATTGGGTTAATTATAGTTCAAGGGCGAACGCAATTCGCCCCTACATAAGGTTTTTAGAGGATCTGTAGGGGCGCAAGGCTTGCGCCCAAAAGTAGCAAATTTAACTGACACCATTGATCCACGAGAATAAAAGATATTTTGCAGAGTTTTGGCTTCCAAATCCCTATTTACCATGACTAGGACAGGGAGGAGCCGAAATCGAACGGTCTAGCCAACCTGCGGCCTGTTGAATATGACTAAGGGCTTCTTCGGGTTGGTCTTTAAGTAAAAAAACCAAAGCAGCCGCAAGTTCTTGTCCTGCTTGGGCTTTACGATTAGCCTTGAGTCGATGCCAGTCTTTAGGCGCGATCGCCAATTTTTCAGCTAAAGATTGAGCTAGAGCCTTTGTGGTCAGGGTTTCGGAGGAAAGGGTTGAAGAATTTTGCATCATTATTCTGGTTTAGCAAGGGGTTTAGGTGATTCAGGGATAGGTTTAGGATTATTATCAACTTTTTTCCACTCATCAACCTCTCGATTGATCAGATCTTGAAAGCTTCGAGAAACGAGAGTAATCGTCAAGGTCGAACTGGGTGGTTGGGCGGGATCAACCAGAGAATAGAGAAAATCTCCTTTAAAATCGGGATTACCCAATAACAATCGATGGCTTTTACCATTTTTTAATTGTATCGTGATGACCGCAAAGCCTTGCTCTAGTCCATATTCCTTTAATTGACTAACTTCGGTGGTAAAAGCGCGATCACTCTGACTATCGATCAAAAGATTAACCAAAAAAGAGAGAG
>JBEIFD010000573.1:0-2927 GCA_040382535.1 Merismopediaceae cyanobacterium | reverse complement strand
AGAAGTCCAAAGCATAGTTACGCAATTTGTAATACTCTGGATCTTCCATAATACGATCGCGATCGCGGGGGCGAGAAAACGGAATGGTCATAATTTCGCCGATTTTAGCGTGGGGGCCATTCGTCATCATTACCAGGCGATCGGCAAGAAATAAAGCTTCATCAATGTCGTGGGTAATCATCAACACGGTACAGCGATGATCGTTCCAAATTTGCAATAATTCTTCCTGTAATTCTTCTTTAGTAATAGCATCTAAAGCCCCAAAAGGTTCATCTAAAATTAAGACTTGAGGACGAATAGCTAAGGCTCGTGCAATCGAAACTCTCTGTTTCATACCTCCTGAAATTTGCGGCGGTTTCTTATCCATTGCTTCCGTTAAACCCACCATTGCTAAATGCTCTTTAGCGATCGCTTTTTTCTCGGCTTCTGATTTGTTGGGATAAACCGAATCTACCGCTAAATAGACATTTTCTAAGGCCGTTAACCAGGGCAACAACGCATAACCTTGGAAAACTACCATGCGATCGGGGCCAGGTTCAACAATTTGTTTTCCACCAACTCGAACGGAACCTTCTGTGGGATGGGCAAAGCCTGAAACCATGTTTAATAAAGTGGATTTACCGCAACCAGAGTGACCGATCACGCAGATAAATTCGCCTTCATTAACGGTTAAATTAACATCTTCTAAAACAGTGTAGGGGCCGCGAGGAGTTTGATAAACTTTGGAGACATTTTCGATGTTTAAAAATGGTTCAGTCGCAGTGAGAGTTGCATTCATAGGTTTGTTGAGAAGCTCTAAATTTTGCATGATAGTTGATAATGGATGATTGACAATTAGTGAGATTAAAGCTGAGGGGACAATACAAGTTTTTCTGCCTAAGCTTTTAGGTTTTATCCCCTTAAATCCCCCTTGGTAAGGGAGACTTCAAACCGTTAATTTGTCTGGTTCCCCCTTTCAAAGGGTAGGGGGGATTCTATAACAGCAGCTTTTTAAGGGGGGAAGCTCAGGCTGGAACTAATCTTTGACCATCTAAATGCACTTCGGCCATGGTGAAATTGCGATGAATATCTAAATGGGTGAGGTAAGAAATGGGATCATCGGCATTAAATTCGATGCCATCAAAGAGGGCGATCGGTTGCCGTTGATAATTCACATCTATGCCCAATTCCCTGGCGGCGGTACTAAAGACACCCACCCGACAAACCCGTTCTAAAATTTCTACCCAATTGCGAGGAAAAGGAATCTCACCCCAACGGGCCATCTGGGTCATCATCCAGAGATGTTCAGTCCGACTGGGACGGTTAACATTGTCTCCAAAAAAGAGGTGATGGGCATATTCCACAGGCTTATTCAGATCGCAGGTGTATTGATTCGGATCGCCCAAGCGAATGTATTCAATAGAAGTACTCAGATAATTGCGACTTGCTAAAATTTCCCGTATTTCCTGTTCGTGTTGGGGATTTGCACAATATTCGCAGGCTTCTAACAGAGCTTTCACTAAGGCGATATGGGTATTGGGATGTTTTATCGCCCAATCTTCCCGTACTCCCAGCACTTTGCCTGGATGGCCCTGCCAAATTTCCAAATCCGTCGCAATGGTGAAACCAGCCCCTTCGATCGCCGCCCGTAAATTCCAAGGCTCACCGACACAATAACCGTCAATGGTTCCTGCTTTCAAATCCGCCACCATCTGGGCAGGGGGAATGGTTTTCAGGTTCACATCGCGATCGGGATCAATCCCATTAGCCGCTAACCAGTAGCGCAACAGTAGATTGTGCATGGAGGAAGGGTGTACCATTCCCAGGGTATGATTTTCCCCCTCGGATTCCAGCAATAACTTTTTAAAATCGGCGGCAGTATAAATGCCCTTTGCGTATAATTCCTTGCTGAGGGTGACACCGTTGCCATTGCGAGTCATGGTCAGAGCCGTCACAACGGGTAAGGACTCTTCCTGATGACCCCCTGCGGTTAACCAAGTGGGCATTCCCGAAGGCATTTGAGCCGCATCCAGGTAACCTCCTGCAATGCCGTCCACAATTCCGCGCCAACTGGTTTCCCGTACTAGGTTGACTTCATCCAGTCCGTGTTTAACAAAAAAGCCTTTTTCCTTGGCAATTACTAAAGGAGCGCAGGCGGTTAACGGCACATAACCCAGTTCTAAATTGACTTTTTCTAGACCATGACGGGCAATAGTCGTAACTTTTTTAGCGCGTAATTTTTTGATCCGTTTCTGTTGGTTTAAGAAGTAAATAATTTCACTGCGTAAACTGTAATAACTGGGATGATTAACCACTTCCATGCGTTTGCGAGGACGGGGAATATCGACTTCCAAAATACCGCCAATTTTAGAGCTAGGGCCATTGGTTAACATGACGATGCGATCGGATAATAAAACCGCTTCATCCACATCATGAGTCACCATCACCGAAGTCACTTGGTACTCTTCGCAAATCTTCATTAATTGTTCTTGTAAATTCCCCCTCGTTAAAGCATCTAAGGCTCCAAACGGTTCATCTAGTAACAATACTTTGGGACGGATAGCCAAGGCGCGGGCGATCGCCACCCGTTGTCTCATCCCCCCCGATAATTCCTTGGGTAATTTCTCTACCGCATGACGCAAACCGACGAGATCAATATGTTGTTCAATCACGTCATTTTGTTCTTGGGCAGGGCTTCCCGCCATCACTTCTTCAACGGCTAGAGCAATATTTTGACGCACCGTTAACCAAGGCAACAGGGAATAATTTTGAAAAACTACCATGCGATCGGGACCAGGTTGTTTAATGCGTTGACCTTCGAGAGTAACGACTCCTTCCGTTGGTAAATCTAAACCCGCGATCATATTTAAAAGGGTAGATTTACCACAACCAGAGTGACCAATCAGAGAAATAAATTCACCCTTTTTAATTTCTAGATTAATTCCCTT
>JBEIFD010000572.1:0-2940 GCA_040382535.1 Merismopediaceae cyanobacterium | reverse complement strand
CTATGCTGATATATAAAGTTTCAGGAGTACCCTATCACGACTCAAGTGTACCAGCCTTAGTCCAAAGCTTGTGGTGAGTCCTTCCTTCGTCAGGATAAATTCCGCGAATCCATCCAAAAGCCAAAATCACTCTACTAAAATGCCCACAACTCAAATGTAAGTGTTCTATGTCCCCCCAAGTCTCTCAAGATCAAGCGACAACTAACCCTATCTCCGATCTCACCAAATTTTGGGCAAGTGTAAAGGCGATCGCGGCTCCCTATTGGTATCCGACTATAGCGGGGGGAAGAGCTTTTTCTGATGTGATGAAAGCTTGGGCAATGCTCATTTTACTCATCGGGGTAATTCTAGCCGTTGTAGGTTTAAATGCCTTCAATAGTTTTGTGAGTAATTATTTAGTTGATGTCATTATTGCCAAGGATGATTTTGATAAATTTGTCAAAACTTTGGTGGTTTTCGCGGTTGGATTGCTCTTGGTTACACTTTTGGTGGGATTGCTTAAATTTCTCAGAAAAAGAATCGCCCTGGATTGGTATGAATGGCTCAATAGCTGGATTCTAGGCAAATATTTCAGCGATCGCGCTTATTACAAAATTAATTTTAAATCCGATTTAGATAACCCAGATCAACGCCTATCCCAGGAAATTGAGCCAATTACCAGTAACGCCCTCAGTTTTTTTGCGGTTTGTCTAGAAAATGTTCTAGAGATGATCACTTTTTTAGCGATTCTCTGGTTAATTTCCCCTTTTGTTGCCATTCTTTTAGTCGTTTGGACAGTCGTAGGTAACGCCATTGCTATCTATCTAAATCAAGCCTTAAATAAAATTACCCAAGAAGAATTAGAACTTAAAGCTAATTACAATTATGCTCTAACCCATGTTCGGACTCATGCGGAATCAATCGCTTTCTTTGATGGAGAAACCCAAGAATTAAGTATTATTCAGCGTAGATTTAATAATCTTTTGAACAGTGCTAAACGTAAAATTGATTGGGAGAGAGGCACAGAAATATTTAATCGGGGCTATCAGGCGGCGATCCAAGTATTTACCTTTGTCATTCTAGGGCCTTTGTATATGAATAGTGATGGCATTAGTTTCGGACAGGTCGGGCAAGCGTGTTTAGCGGCTAATTTGTTTGCTAGTGCGCTAGGGGAATTAATCAGTGAATTTGGGACTTCGGGACGATTTAGCAGTTATGTTGAACGTCTATCGGAATTTTCTCAAGCCCTAGAAGAAGTCGTTAAACAACCCGAAAATGTAAGCACGATTAAAACCATCGAAGAAAACCATTTTGCCTTTGAAAATGTAACTTTGCAAACTCCCGATTATGAACAGGTAATTGTTGAAAACCTTTCTCTTTCCGTTCAGCCTGGGCAAGGTCTATTGATTGTCGGGCCGAGTGGTCGGGGTAAAAGTTCCTTGCTTCGGGCGATCGCTGGTTTATGGAATGCAGGAACAGGCCGATTAGTGCGCCCCCCCCTAGAAGAGGTGTTATTTTTGCCCCAACGTCCCTATATAATATTAGGAACATTGCGAGAACAGTTACTTTATCCCAATCGCAATCAAGAAAAAAGTGAAGCAGAATTAAGAGAAGTTCTACAACAAGTCAATCTCCAAAATCTGCTCAATCGAATCAATGGTTTTGATACAGAAGAGTCTTGGGAAAACATTTTATCTCTAGGAGAGCAACAACGTTTGGCTTTTGCCAGGGTATTGATTACCCGTCCCAGTTTTACTATCCTAGATGAAGCCACCAGTGCTTTGGACTTTAAAAATGAGGGGAATTTATATCAGCAATTACAAAAAACTAACACAACTTTTATTAGTGTCGGACATCGGGAAAGTCTCTTTAACTATCATCAATGGGTTTTAGAACTCTCCGAGGATTCCCATTGGCAACTACTCACAGTTCAGAACTATCGCCGACAAAAAGCTGAAGAAATTAGTATTGTTCCTGACGATAATTCTCAGGCTAGAGTCGAAAACTTACCTCATCAGCAAGCTGCCATGAAACCTCAAATTAATTCGCCCAAAGAACTCCCTCTTGAATCTCCAACGACAACAATCCTGACAGAAGAAGGACTTTCCCACGCACAAATGACGAAATTAAGCAACTATTCCCTCAATAGTATTAGAAGCCTAGCCAGTCGAGGAAAAACCATTACAGGAAATGATGGACTTACCTATCACTATGATAAAGACCCTAAAATCTTAAAATGGCTAAGAATTTAGCCGATTAGGGATGGGTAAAAACAACTTCAAACCATTACATTAATTTAGGAGTAAAAATGACTCTAACTTTGGTTAACGAAAAAGAATTATTACAAGAAGTCGTTCAAGATATTGAGCAAAATAAAATTATCGTCGCGGCCAAAAAACTGCGTCAACAGGCAGCCGATAGCCGTGAGATTCCTGCACCCTGGCTTCTGAAAACAGCAGAGGCTTTAGAAACCCATGACTGGAGCATTTTATCCGAAGATTTTATTAATCTGAATTTTATCGGCAAAAATGGTTATTTCCTAATGATTGCTCCCTATCGAATCAATCGTCAGGGAAAACAACAAGTCACTTTGAGTGCGATTTACGGAAAAATTCACGAAAATAGTGAACCTTCCATTGAACAATTAGAAAGTTTGAGTCTTGAAAAATTTGGCATTCTCAGACAACCTGTTCCTAGAAATTTGTCCTTTACTGAAATTGCTAGTTGTGGCACGGTTAGCGGTGAAAAGGGAGAGGCTTTTATCGTTCCCCATAGATGGACTTTTCCCCACAGTGTTCAGGGGCCAGCTTTAAATAATGCCAGTGAGCAAAAACGGCGGTTTACGGGTTCTAGTCACGAATGTATCCGCAAAATTTTTGAACCAAAAACGGCTAATTTACTATTAGCCCCCCTAGAGGATCAAGTTAATGGTGAACGCTATCGCCATCTTGATACGCAAGT
>JBEIFD010000571.1:0-2943 GCA_040382535.1 Merismopediaceae cyanobacterium | reverse complement strand
CTTTTCCCTTGAACTTAGGGACAAATCAATTTACTATCCGCTATAAAGATCAGGAAATTCAACGCACTATTATCCGCACAAGTTCCCAACCTGTTTTTCCGTCGGGTTTAGGGTTTGCGACGAATTCTCTTCCCCCTAATCAAGACATTGCTCGTTTACCAGGAGAATCAATTTGTTTTTCGGCGATCGCACCCAGTAATTCCCAAGTGTCCGTTCAACTCGGTAATCAAACTCTTCCCCTACTTCCCCAAGGAAAAAATATTGAATTACCCCCCAATTCTGCCGTTTTAAATAATGCCAATCAACCGATCGCGGAATCGACGGGAGAGTTCAAAGGATGTGTCAGTTTTGGGCAAGCGGGAAATGTGGGAGTCCCCATTTTTCAACTGCAAAAAAATAATCAAACAATCACAGAATCGGGTAAAGGAAAGATTACAATTCTCTCGCCAAATAACCTAGAAGTGGTAGAAGTTACCTCAGAAGCAGGGGTTGCAAGAACAGGCCCCACGACCGATCATTCTCGATTAACACCCTTACCCAAGGGAACTCAAGCAAGTGTAACGGGCAGAGAAGGTAATTGGCTCAGGCTAGATTATGGGGCTTGGATTTTAGCATCAGAAACCCGTCTTTTGGACACCCAAGTTGCACCGCGATCGCTGATTCGGAGTGTCACGTCTCGACAGACAGAAAACGCGACGGAAATTATTTTTCCCCTGCAAGTTCCCGTTCCCGTCAGTCTTAAACAAGAAGACAATAAATTTTCCCTCACGCTCCATAACACTACCGCCCAGACCGATACGATTCGTTTAGATAATGATCCTGTTATTCAGCGTCTCGATTGGCAACCCATTCAGCCGAATCAAATTAAATATACTTTTTTACTCAAATCCAAACAGCAATGGGGTTATGACCTCCGCTACGAGGGAACCAGTTTAATTCTTTCTCTGCGCCATCCTCCCCAGTTAACCCAAGATTTTCCTTCTCTCAAAGGCGCGACGATTTTGTTAGATGCAGGTCATGGGGGCAAAGAATCGGGGGCGATCGGGCCGACAGGTTATCCCGAAAAACAGATTAATTTACTGATCACCGAAAAACTGGCTCCTATTCTCAGACAACGGGGCGCGATTGTTCATTTAACCAGAGAAACCGATGTGGATGTTTCCCTCGGCGATCGCGTTGACGCAATTAACAAACTCAAACCAACAGTAGCGATTTCCATTCACTATAATTCCCTGCCCGATGGCGGAGATGCGATCAAAACCAAGGGCTTAAGCACCTTTTGGTACAATCCCCAAGCCCAGGATCTGGCCATGTTTTTGCAAACCTATTTAGTCAAAAAACTCAATCGACCGTCCTACGGCGTGTACTGGAATAATCTCGCGCTAACCCGTCCCCACACGACCCCTGCCATTTTGTTGGAATTGGGTTTTATGATTAATCCCCAGGAATTTGAGTGGATCACCAGTCCCTCCGATCAGGAAACATTAGTTGACGCGATCGCCGATGGAATTACAGAATGGCTTCATAAATCCCAGTAATGCTTAATTTTGCTAAATATTGGGAATTATTAATCGATCTAGTCCCAAAAAAAACGTTGCAATCTCTCCAAACAATCGTTAGACTACTTCAAAATATCCCCACTTTCAAGGGATAATAATGAGAACTTAACTTTCGACTCCTAGCTTGTCTTAAAATTTTAAGCAACAAAGGAGTTTTGTCCATAACCGAAATACTCATTTTAATAAAGTGTCTCTAAAGACCTTAATTGTCAGTTAAATAGAAGGAGCGTCAATGGGACTACCTTGGTATCGAGTTCATACAGTCGTCCTGAATGACCCAGGTCGGCTAATTTCCGTACACCTCATGCACACCGCTCTCGTAGCAGGTTGGGCAGGTTCAATGGCTCTTTATGAGCTTGCTATTTTTGATTCTAGTGATGCCGTTTTAAATCCCATGTGGCGGCAAGGGATGTTCGTGTTGCCGTTTATGGCCCGCTTAGGCGTGACTTCTTCCTGGGGCGGCTGGAGCGTGACAGGAGAAACAGGTCTTGATCCTGGCTTCTGGTCATTTGAAGGCGTAGCGGCGGCTCACATCGTTTTGTCTGGTTTGCTCTTCCTCGCGGCCGTATGGCACTGGGTTTACTGGGATTTAGAATTATTCGTTGATCCCCGTACTGGTGAAGCCGCTCTAGATTTACCGAAAATGTTCGGTATCCATCTATTTCTTTCTGGACTTCTTTGCTTCGGTTTCGGAGCATTCCATCTCACAGGGGTTTGGGGGCCAGGAATGTGGGTATCCGATCCCTACGGACTGACAGGCCATGTTCAACCCGTTGCACCCGAATGGGGGCCATCAGGCTTCAATCCCTTTAATCCAGGCGGCGTTGTGGCTCACCACATTGCGGCAGGGGTCGTGGGCATTATCGCTGGACTTTTCCATCTCACCGTCCGTCCGCCCGAACGTCTCTATAAAGCCCTGAGAATGGGAAATATTGAGACCGTTCTTTCCAGTAGTATTGCCGCCGTGTTCTTTGCCGCTTTCATCGTGGCAGGAACCATGTGGTATGGCAATGCCACAACTCCCATCGAATTATTTGGCCCCACCCGTTACCAATGGGATAAGGGTTACTTCCAAGAAGAAATCCAACGTCGTGTGGATACCCAAGTTGCTGATGGGGCTTCCCTATCCGATGCTTGGAATAGTATTCCCGAAAAACTCGCTTTCTATGATTATGTCGGCAATAGTCCTGCTAAAGGTGGCTTATTCCGTACTGGTGCAATGGATAGCGGTGATGGAATTGCCCAAACCTGGATCGGACATCCTGTGTTTAAGGACAAAGATGGTCGGGAATTAACCGTTCGTCGGATGCCCAACTTCTTTGAAACTTTCCCCATTATCATGACCGACAAGGATGGCGTAGTTCGCGCGGATATTCCTTTCCGT
>JBEIFD010000570.1:0-2946 GCA_040382535.1 Merismopediaceae cyanobacterium | reverse complement strand
TTCTTCAATTTTAGTTTTGCAACCCTGGTTAATTTGGCCACCAGCTTTGTTGATTATTTTGACAGTATTGTGTTTTAATTTATTAGGAGATGGGTTGCGGGATGCCCTTGACCCTCGTAGTTTACAAGAGTAAAAAGTTAAAGTAAATCATGAGATACAGGCAAGGGGTTTAAACTCTTTTTTCATAAATATCGGAATAGCTTATCCATGTGAAGACGGCTATGTTGACTCTAACCCTGTTTTAAACCTTAGAAATACTTTTTAACAATAGACTAACAAACTATACAACCATGTGGGAAAAATCAAAAACTCAGCTTATTAAATTCACTTCTCTGTTGGGAGATGATGGCTTTCTACAAATATTGCATTTTTTTGAAAAGCTAATCGCTAAAATTCTCTCTGCTTGTCTGATTCTTGTTATTTTCGTTTCTCTGATTGATTTGATAAAGTATCTATACACGGATCTTTTTGGACAGCATCCTATTGGCTTTTTTGGGACAACTTTAATTGAAATCTTTGGACTATTTTTAAATATTTTAATCGCAATGGAGTTATTAGAAAATATTAGTGGATACCTAAAAAGAAATGTGATTCAAGTTGAATTGGTGATTGTAACTTCAATTATTGCTGTCGCTCGTAAAATTATTATTTTTGATTTCAATAAATACGGCGAAATGCAATTAGCGGCATTAGTCATGGCGACCTTGGGATTATCAGCAAGTTATTGGTTACTTAAACAGGTGAATAATCGCCAAGAACGAAATTAAGATTAATACTATTGAGCAAGAAAATTATTGGAAAGATTCTCAAAAAAATTATCCTTAAAATTCAAATATTTTTCAGATTTGCGATCGCCATTTTATGATAAATAAATTTAAAATTATCCTAATTAAGGGGAACGTTACTCAAACAGTGAAATGAAATCATCCTCCTGAATCAAGAAGAAGACTAGTCACAAGTCCCAGAAAAATATACAATTTTAGATAACTTGGCTAAACCCTAGTCCGTTGCTGACGCTGGGGAAATTGATTATCCACGCCCTTATCATTAAAAATATCCCGTTAGGAGGAAAAACTTTTCATGAAAATTCTATCCCGTTTTTTGGTTGTCCTGACTCTGATCGTCGGTTGTCTTGGTTTTCTAGGACAGTTTCCCGCCCAGGCTCTTGGCTTACCTTCTTCTTCGACAATTGTTGCAGAAGCTTTAATCAATAAAGTCGATGCTAAACTCACCACTGAGTATGGACAAAAAATCGATTTAAATAACAGTGATATTCGTGATTTCCGAGATTTACGTGGGTTTTACCCCAATTTAGCGGGCAAAATTATTAAAAATGCTCCCTATGATGAAATCAATGATGTTTTGACCATTCCTGGCTTATCTGAGAAACAAAAAGACCAATTACAAGCTAATTTGGACAAATTCACCGTTACCGAAACGTCTCAAGAGTTGACTGAAGGTGATGACCGCTTTAATCCTGGTGTTTACTAAATACGGGTTTTTATTGATTTTCAAGTAAATTAGAGAATAAGTTTTAGGGGGTTCAATGTTAACCCTCTTTTTTTTGATCAAAAATATTCAATTCCAAGGGTTTTGTTTTTTGGGGAATTACCGATCACATCCAGAGGTTCGGACATTACCCATGAAGGAGATCGCAGAACCGACTCCGAGATTGAAAAACAAGAACTATTCTGAAGACATGGGGCAAGTAGCAAGAGCTTTATCACCCCATGATAGAAACGTAACGAATTGATCAATCTGGAGGTAAGTCCTATGTCGTTAATACGCTGGCAACCTTTCCGAGAAATTGATGAACTCCAACGGGAAATGAATCGATTTTTCGATGTCTTAATGCCTAAAGAATCAATAGACAATGGCGAAAAGGCTGGATGGAACTTTGTTCCGTCTGCTGAGTTGATTGATACTCCCGAAGCCGTCAACCTCAAATTAGAAGTTCCAGGAATCGACCCTAAAGATATAGAGATTGAAGTAACCGCTGATTCCGTCAGCATTCGGGGTGAACGTAAATCCGAAAGCAAAACCGAAGAAAAAGGCGTGACTCGCACCGAATTTCGCTATGGTGAATTTCATCGGGTGATTCCTTTACCCGTCCATATTAAAAACACTGATGTCAAAGCCACTTACAAAGACGGTATTCTCACGTTGGCTTTACCCAAAGCGGAAGAAGAACAAAACCGAGTGGTGAAAGTGGCGATCGCCGCAGGTGAAGGTTAGTCTTGCCTGACAGATTTCTTAGATTCTTTTATCAGGAGGTGAAATGCCACCCACAAAGTTACTCTTAATTAATTTTCAAATAATCCTTTAATGTTAGGGTGGGAGATTTTATCCCACCTTTTTTTTCTGCAAAAGTTGTCAAAAAAAGTTGACTTAGCAGTGTCCCTAATCTTTTTTGTCAACAGGCGATCGCAAGTTGAGCATGATGATGGCTGAACAAGAGAACAAATCACCAAATTCTGGGCTTAGCCTTTTGGCTATTGGCAATAATGACCGAATCTCCTGTGGGTTCAATTAAAAAGAGTCCTTCCTGAGTTGCATAAATATCAGAGCGTTCGTCTATTTTAATTCCTGCTACGGCTCCATAGAGTTTGTAATCTTGATATTTGGGAAAAGCTATTTTAAAACGTTCTAGGGTTTGTAAAAATCGCTTGACATCGCGGACTTCTAAATGGGATTTAACTTCGATCGCCACAACTTCATTCGTATTTTCAACCAAAATATCTATTTCTAAGGAACCCTGGCTATCTTGAGCATCAACTCGCAAGGCGGTATGGTGAACATCAATTCCCTGTTCTCGAAATAATTGGGCGGCGGCAGGTTTAACTAAGTTCTCAACAAATTCTCCCCACCGACTGCTTAATCCTGCGACTTGTTTATTGGTTTGGGCAACAATGTGGCGGAGATCAGCGATTTCTTTTTCATAGGTAC
>JBEIFD010000569.1:0-2959 GCA_040382535.1 Merismopediaceae cyanobacterium | reverse complement strand
TTCATCAGTTCCCTTGTTATCCAGGCACAGGTCGAGAAAGCGATCAGGGTCAATATAATAATATATTAAATATTCCGATGAAAGCAGGCAGTTCTTTGGAACAATATCAACCTGCATTTGTTGAAAAAGTCATGCCATTTTTACACCGTTTTAAACCCGATTTATTAATTGTCAGTGCGGGTTACGATGCCAATAGGGATGATCCTCTGGCGGAAATGAATTTACAACCTTCCGATTATGGCATTTTTACTAAGTATTTATTAACCCTTACTCGTCGAATTGTTTTTGGTTTAGAGGGCGGTTATGATCTCGAAAGTCTAAGAAAATCCGTGCTAGAAACCATTGGTGCTTGTCTAGATTTGGATTGAAAACTTACCTAATCATTCAATTTTTATATAACACTTAGTTGATTAAATCAAAACAGATAATTATCCGCATTTCTCTAGGAATTTCCTCTGCTACTATTCCAGCCCATAAACCTATTCCCAATCCGAAAAACGATCGCATTGGCTAACCCTAATTCCTTAGCCACATCAGCCAATGATTGGGCTTCCATCTGTACCACTGACACCATATAAGGACATTTCGCAAA
The DNA here is from genome assembly GCA_040382535.1 of Merismopediaceae cyanobacterium. Classification (GTDB taxonomy): domain Bacteria; phylum Cyanobacteriota; class Cyanobacteriia; order Cyanobacteriales; family Microcystaceae; genus Snowella. The sequence continues at coordinate 2,367 of JBEIFD010000569.1, read as the reverse complement.
ATCTAGACAGAGAACAGTCGAACAGTCCCAAGGTTCCCGAAAAACCCGACAATCAGACGGTAACCAGGTCACCAGATGGCGATACCGACTAATGACCGCTTTCTCTAATTCCGCGCTAGTACAATCAAAGGAACGGTTTTGATTACTCATAAATTCCTCACTGGTTGGAACTTTCTTTGTGGGTATTCCCTATTTAAAGGTAGCACCGAAAAAGAGTTTCTCGACTGATTTAGAATTGATTGTTAGCTTTTCTTAAAATAGTCAGCAATTGTTAACGCGATCGCGAAAAAATTAAGCAACAGTTTCCAAGGAAGCCAGAGGATCGGGAATGGAGGCTGAAGGGGCTTCAAATTCTCCTGTTAAAACGTACTCAAGACGGAGTTTTAACCAGACAATAAACTGTTTACTGGTGGAGATGATCGCCACAGGTTGCTCAGGGCTTTTTGCTTTAAGATCTTTCATTTCAGGTGCTTCTACGAAAGCGGGCTGTTTGACTTGCCAAAAATCAATTTCTTTCTTTTGTTCAGCGTAATTTCTGATCCGTTCTTTGAGAACTTCTTTTTCTAGAGCTTCTTCTAACAAGAATTGTTCACTGGCCAAAAGATAATAATAGGTCGTCATCTGTAAATGTGGGGATTGGATTTAATAACTTTCTTAATTTTAAATTAACATGATTCGGCGTTAAACCTGACCCTTGATGGCCAATTTCATTTCACGAACAGCGCGTTCCATGCCGACTAAAACTGCCCGACTAATGATGGTATGGCCAATATTGAGTTCCTCCATGCCAGGCAACCCCGCCACAGGATAAACATTCCAATAGGTTAAACCATGACCCGCATTGACTCGCAATCCTAAACTGAGTGCCTGTTCACAGCCGAGCCTAAGCAGCTCTAATTCTTTCGTTTGCAAATTCCTAGTGGGCGCATCGGCATATTTGCCCGTGTGGAGTTCGATAAATTGGGCTTGGGTTTTAGCGGAGGCTTCTAATTGGGACTTTTCGGCATCGATAAACAAACTGACAGGAATTTCAGCCGATTGCAGTTGCTCTACTACCCGACACAGATAATCAAAGTTACTGACAATATCTAAGCCTCCTTCTGTGGTCACTTCTTGGCGTTTTTCGGGAACTAGGGTCACATAATCGGGTTTAATGTCTAAGGCGATCGCGACCATTTCTTCCGTTGCGGCCATTTCGAGATTTAGATGAGTGCGAACGGTTTGTCGGAGAATACGAACATCTCTTTCTTGGATATGACGACGATCTTCTCGTAAATGGACTGTAATGCCGTCTGCGCCCCCTAACTCTGCTAAAACTGCCGCCGCGATGGGATCGGGTTCAACGGTTTGTCGTGCTTGGCGAATGGTTGCAATATGATCAATGTTGACTCCGAGGGTCAGCAAGGGTTTTGTCTCCTTTTTTGATGAGGTGTCGGGATTTCAGTTTCTATTATACGCTGAGTCTTTTTCTGCGATCGCCGTCTTATCAAATTTTAAAAAAGTGATCGCGTATAAAAATAACATCTATTTTCAATGATTCTGATTAGTGACAAACTGATCAATTAAAGAAATATCAATATCCAATTCTTCAGCAATTTCGGCGATCGTTAACCCTAACTTCGTTAGTAGAGGAATTGTCTCAAGTTTGCCCTTAAGCAGACCAATCTGCTCCCCTTTCAAAAGACCTCGCTGTTCCCCTTTTAAAAGACCTCGCTGTTCCCCCTCTTGTAAAATCTCTTGATAAACGGCTGATTCCTTCATGATTTCACTCCGTAAAATTGTTTTAATAAGCTCAGGTTTTAGAACCAGTCCTCCAAACACCGAGGCGGCTGTCATCAGATTTCCCCTCACTCGATTGTCCGTAATTGTCTCTAATACCTCGGCAACCTGTCTCAATTTTAATTCGGGATCAGAACTTTGGGTTAATACCGCTAGAGGCAATAACCCTAGACTGGTTAGAAATAAATCTGAAGATTCTTCCCAGAGACGAATTGCTCGATATCTATGGGTTGTTTCTCCCACTTGAAAACTATCCTGATAAACCAGATTCGATTTAGTGGGTTTCAGGTAAATCACAACCTGGTACATAGTTTTACTCGGAAAACGACGATAGACCCTGACTCGATAATCTAACATCCGAAAACCCATATTTTCGTCAGGTTCGGTCTGAAATTCTAAATGCAAAACTAAATCTTCCGATTGTTCGAGAATGAGGGAATCAGCGCGAATCGGCACTGGTATCGTCTAATTGGAGGCTAGAAAGTTTGCAATACAAGAGGTTCAACAAAGCAGGCGAATTTGGAGTAAGTCCTCCCAAGTTAATCCTTTTTCAATGATACCGAGAGCTACAGCGGGAACTTTTCTAGT
>JBEIFD010000568.1:0-2964 GCA_040382535.1 Merismopediaceae cyanobacterium | reverse complement strand
TGGTATTTTACAGTCAGAAGGAATTTGGCAGTCTGATTTAGCCGCCCGCGTTGCCTTGGGAGAATTGAGTGGCTTGATTCAGGGGCGACGAATTGGGGAAATTCTTTGGCTATTGATTGTTTGGCAAATATGGCGATCGCAAGTGTTAGGCCAGCCTCCCGAAAACTATTCCTTTAATCACCCTTTTTTGCTACCCTATTTTCTGTGGAGATATAAAAAGCAATGGTCTTAAATTCTGATTGTTCGATTAATTTTATTCAGGAATTACTAACAATTTATGGTTCGCCCCTCTACGTTTACAGCGGCGATCGCCTGAGACAAACTATTCAAGAAATTACTCAGGCAATTCCCTATCCCCAAACTCAATTTCATTTTGCGAGTGTCACGAATGGTAATCTTTCTTTATTAAAAATTTTTCGAGATAGAGGTTGGGGACTTCATGCCAATACGCCTGGAGATATTTATTTAGGTTTAAAAGCAGGTTTTTCTCCCTCAAAAATTGTTTATACAGGCAGTAATTTAAACTCAGAAGACATGTTACAAATTTTGGAATGGGGAATTTCTACATTAAATTTAGATAGCCTATCCCAGCTAAAATTATGTTGCGATATTTATCAAACTTTATTAATCAATTCTCAGCCATTAAATTTACAGTTAGGGTTACGATTAAATGAGCCAAGTTTAACAGGGGACAGTCGTATTGGAGTCCGTCCTGATGAATTTTCTGATGCCGTTAATTTGGCTAAAACTGCCCAATTAAAATTAAACGGATTACATTTTTATCGAGGAACAGGAACCAATGCAACTCAAGCTTTTACTCAAGTGATTGACTCTGTTTTGGCGATCACCCAACAGTTACCCGATTGGGAATATTTGGACTTTGGCGGCGGTTTTGGTTATCCCTATCATCATCAAAAAATTGGGTTTAATTGGCAAGAATTTGGTCAGATATTAACCCAAAAATTGTCTCAGCTAAAGCGACCGATTCATTTAATTATTGAACCAGGGCGAGCGGCGATCGCGGGCTGTGCGATTCTTTTAACTAAAATAGTTTCCGTAAAATGGCAGGAAAATAAACAAATTGTAGGAACGGATACTACTGTGGCGAATCTTTCTGTTCCGTCGGTGCATGGCGGCTATCGTGAAATTGTGGCTTTAAATTCTGATTTCTCCAACTCCCTTTATTCTACGGATATTTGCGGAAATACCACCTATTCCCGCGATTATTTAGGGAGAAATTGCTGGTTGCCCAAATTGGCGATCGGCGATATTCTAGCCATTTTAGACGTAGGAGCCTACGGTTATGCCATGTCATCCCATTTTCTCCATCGCCCCCGACCTGCCGAAGTTTTATTAGAGGGAAATGAGCATCGTCTCATTCGTCAACGAGAAGATTATGATGTGTTATTGACTAATCAAATTTTTGAATAGAAAATTCGTTAAAATTTTATTTTTGGTATTTTTTTATGAAATGTATTCGATGTGACACGGACAATAACTTAAAAGATCGCACCGCTAATGCTGGACGGTGTTCAAACTGTAATCATGCTTTTGTCTTTGAACCCACTAGCATGAAGGATGTCAAATTTACTGATCCTTTTTTTGCTAAGGCGATCGCCGATATATCGGTCAATAATACACTTTTTTTTACGCCTAAACAGTTTCTTTATTTTCTTGACAAGCGACTTAAAAATAAAGCACTTCCTCACTTGGCATTCCTTATTTTTATATATGTCTTTTTCAGCATCTGGGCAACGGGTTTTATCGGTACTATTTTGTCTATTGTTCTTCAAAAACAGGCTCATTTGTTAGTATTAATTTCGTTTAATATTTATTGTTTTTACTACCTATTTAATCTTAGTAACTCTTCTAAATCTAGCCCTAAAAATCGTCGTAGTGCTTCAACTGGCTTGCAGTTATGGGGAATATTGATTACTTTTGTAGGGGCTTTTTATGGAGTTATCACTAATTCTCCAATTATTTACGGCACAGCCGCTCTGATAGGTTTATCGGCTTTTTGGCTAGGTTTCTTTCAAAGAAAAAAGGCAAACAGAAGTCCTGAAACTTTCTTGATTAATGCGGGTCAAATGTTAGGTTGGTTAGATAGTTGGACAAGGGTTAATGGTTCTGTGGCGCAACTTTTACCATCAGTTTCTAATGCCTTACCAGCCCAAAATATAGCACCCGATCCTAATGTTACTAATTACAGTTTTGATCGCTTAGTCGTTTGTCAAACTGACGAAATTGCTCAAATGTTAATCGCGAATAATTTTCACTTTGAAAATAACTGTGCCATTCTCAGTATTTCGGGTTATCCCCAACGCATTTTTGATACCACAATGCAGATGCTCCGTCGTAATCCTGAATTGCGAGTTTTTGCTTTCCATGATTGCAGTCCTGAAGGCATAAAATTAGCTCAAGAATTGCGAACAAATCCCCGTTGGTTTCCCCATGAAACAATTGTGATTGTGGATATTGGACTCTCGCCTCGTCAAATTTTAGCGGCAAAACGAGATATGTTTATACAATCTTCAAAAAACTCTGCTCAAGCGTCTCAACTGTTAGCGGCTTCTATTAGGAAAAATTTGTCTAAGGTAGAATTAGAATGGTTAGACAATGGTAATTTTGTTGAATTAGAATCTTTTACGCCCCAACAATTAATTCAGGTTCTTAATCGTAGTATTGCCAATAGTCAGCAAGGAGAACTGGGTGAAGATGGCACATTAATTTTAGTGGGAGGTAGTGATAGTTCTTTTTATGCAACAGAAAGTTTTGGTTGATTCAATTTGTTCTATTTACCTGTAACCAGACTTCTAAACTAACTAATAACCATAATTTTACGCCGTATCTCCGCCAGGTATCACCTTCATAATTTAACCAATCACGAATTAAATTTTGATTAAGATAGGGTGCGATCGCGGCTTTACGATTTAGTAATAACGATCTGGCTTCCCGTTTCCAATA
>JBEIFD010000567.1:0-2969 GCA_040382535.1 Merismopediaceae cyanobacterium | reverse complement strand
TTTTGATAATCTCGAGAATTACGAGTATAGGAAAGACAATGGGATTTTCGTTTATTTTTTCCTTCTGTAATAAGTTTGTCAGGAGGTTGGATTGATTTATGAATGCGAATCACTTTTTTGTTGAGTTTCTAAAAGTTTAGCGGCACGACGAATAATATCCATTGCTTGAATATCTTCTGGCGTTTCCCCTGTCGGTAAATGTCCCATTTGTTCAGCGATCGCCTTTAAGTCAGCTTTATCTTCTGGGGTTAATTTGGGTTTGGTTAAAATTTCTTCTCGACGTTTTAATAAAGGATCAAGAGTAGCTGATCGAGCAGAAGGCAGTTCAAAAAGACTGGTTAAAATTTGATCGACTCGCCAATTATCAATGATTTCGGGATTATTATCAATCACTACGCGATCGCCTTCTCGACGAAGTAAAACAATATTGGCATCCTGAGCGGCTTGAACAACGAGGGGACTATGAGCAGTCACAATAAATTGGGTATTCGGAAAACGTTTTGTCAGGAAGTCCATGATCGTTCGTTGCCATTTGGGATGGAGATGGAGATCAATTTCATCAACTAAAACAATCGCAGGTTCCAATAAGGGATCCTCACTTTCTGGATAACGTTTATAAAGACGAATAACCAGATCTAATATCCAAGTCATCATAGTTTTATAACCCAAGCCCATATCAGCAAAGGGAATCCAACCATAGGGCATTAAAAATCTAAGTTGAGGACGAGAATCTTCTGTTTCTTCTAAAAAAATATCAACATCCTCCACATCAGGTAATGCTCTTTTAAAAATCTCTTTAATATCATTAATCTGTTTTTGTAAATCTTTTTGCTTTTGCCCTTTGAAATATTTACTGGAATAATCAGTTTGTAATAACCATTCCTCGGCATTAATCAAAGAAGCATTCTCTGAAAATAAACTAGCTGAAGTTTCCCAGTAATATTTATCAGTTAAGCTAGATTTTCCAACTTTTCTAGTTGCACCATAGCCATAACAGATTAATCCTGCGTAATCAGCATAAGCTTCAGGGCAACAACCTCCACGAAAAACATTGTAATAGTAATCAACGTCATCATTAGAACTATTAGTCTTAATCATATACTGAGACAGTTTAATTCCACAAGCCATCTTAGATAAGATATTCCAATTAAATTCATCAAATAATTGATCTCTCATTTTCCAATCTTTAACCATTTCATGGCGATGAAACAAATCCCGAAAAATCGGAGACATATCTTTGATTTCTTCTTCAGTCATAGGAGTTTTTTTATAATAAGAACTACTGAAACTCATGCCAGCTATACAACGAAGTAATGTCGTTTTTCCTACACCGTTATCACCTAAAATAACTGTCCATTGAGCAGGATTACTATTCTTGTCAGATAAGTCTAAAATTTGTCTGTCCTTAAAACAAAAAACATTCTCAACTTCTAGACTCGTAAAGTAGGCAATAGGCATTTTATTCGGTTCTTCGACTGCTTGCGTCTTTTTTGAAGTTCTTGCCATAACCGTCATCACAAATCTAAAACGATAGATTAATCATACAATCTTAATTCATTATTAGCTATTTTATCTCAATTTATATTGAAAAATCCTTTTTCATCCAACTTCTTGTTCCAAAGGATTGACAAGACTGACTCGCAATCTTCGTTGAAAAAATTAATGCTTCCCTAAAATCATTCTCTAATATTGGTTGAGCAGAATTTTTAAGGTGATTTACAATAAAATGACAAAATGCCCCATGAAAAATATCTCCTGCTCCTAATGTATCAACCGCATTGATTCGATCTATCATTATTTCTCCTGAATAATTTTGCCCGACATACTGAATCGGTTTATCCCCCTGGGTAATCGCAATCTGGGGAATAGAATAAGATTTTAAATATTGAAAAATATCGGCTTGATTCTGACAATTGGGCGGATAGAAATTAGCCGAACAAATCGCATAATCAACAAACGGTAATACCTTTTCAAAACCCGTTTTCCAACTGCCTCCATCCATCACAATGGGAATATGTTTAGTTTGCGCTTGGCAAGCGATCGCTTCACTAATCGCCATCTGATGACCGTCAATTAACACAATATCAATATTCGCCAAAATATCAGGGGGAATTTGCTGACATTTTGCTTGAAATTTAGTTGCATTCAGAGAAATAACCGCCCGTTCTCCTGTCTTTTGAGTGACGATCACAGAAGAAACTGAAGGAGATTCGCTCCAGGTGGGTTCTAAATCTATGCTATGAATAGATTGGTTTGCTAAATCCTGACGAATCACTTGACTGAGGGCATGATTGCCGATCGCACTCAGTAATTTTACCTGATTTCCTAAATACCCAAAGGTAATTGCGGCGTTGGTTGCAGGGCCTCCTGGGTTGATCGCGGAATCAAGGGCCACAATTTTCTGGTTGCGATTGGGAAAATGGTCAACTAAATATAAAAAATCTAAGGTTGTGAGACCGACAAATAATCCATTCATTTAATATCAAAAAATAAAGTATGAAAATAGGAAAATTATATCTGGTCGGGACACCTATTGGAAATCTAGAAGATATGACCTTTCGAGCGATTAAAACCTTAGAAAGTGTCGATTTAATTGCCGCAGAAGATACTCGTCATACGGGCAAATTATTGCAATATTTTAAAATTACAACTCCCCAAATTAGTTATCACGATCATAATCATCATTCTCGTTTACAAACTCTCTTAAATCATCTTCAGCAAGGTAAAGATTTGGCTCTCGTTACCGACGCAGGAATGCCAGGCATTTCCGATCCAGGCTATGAATTAGTTCAGGCTTGTTTAATAGAAAAAATTGACGTGATTCCTATTCCAGGCGTAACGGCTTTAATTACGGCGATCGTAACATCGGGTTTACCGACCGATCGCTTTGTTTTTGAAGGATTTTTACCGACCAAGGGCAAGGAAAGACAGGCTCGTTTACAGGTATTACAAGCAGAATCTCGCACTTT
>JBEIFD010000566.1:0-2979 GCA_040382535.1 Merismopediaceae cyanobacterium | reverse complement strand
ACACAATTGAAAACATTCTAAATATAGATTATTTACCCTAACAATAAAAATCCAGAAAATGACTTAATCAACACATATATCATGAATACCACACTTTACGAACAAGATTATTATCAATGGTTAACCCAAACCAGCCAATTCCTCAAGACAGGGGATTTTTCTCAACTCGATCTACCAAATTTAATTGAAGAAATTGATGATATGGGTATTAGTCAAAGAAAGGCAGTAAGTAGTAATTTACGAGTCATTTTATGGCATTTACTTAAATATAAATATCAACCACAAAAAAGAACAAATAGCTGGAGATTTACAATTTATGAACATCAACGTCGATTACTAGAAAGTTTCAAAAATAGCCCCAGTCTTAAGGACTATTTTCAAGAAATTTTTGATGACTGTTATCAAAGTGCCAGGGAAGCTGCCGCGAGAGAAACAGAATTACCTATTGAAATATTTCCTGAAGTTTGTCCCTTTTCTCAGGCAGACGCATTAGATAAAAATTATTTGCCTGAATAAAAATAAATTGTATAAAACCTTAGTTTCAATCTATAAAATCAGAATTTATAAAATATAAAAGGAGAAAATATTTGACTCCCATAAACTTTAGTCATTATCGCAACATCGTTGTTTTAAGGCACTGGTTCAGCCTAGTTGTTAAATAGCCTGAAAGCCTTGTCCTGTAAGGATTTTAGTGATTCAGGGCAAAATCGTTGTATCCCTTGCTGCGCAGGGGTTTGATGCAATTCCAATAATCAGACTGAACGATTGCCAGAATGGGCAACGGCAAGAAAAAACTCCCGCCCAAGAGAGCGAGAGATTAATCAAATTATAAATTAACTTCAGCCAGAAATTAATCTAAGTCAGGCATGAACAAAGTAGGTTCGGTCTCACGGTCAATCCCTTTCTCAAATCCTGCTTCAGCCGCCCGCGCACGTCCTGCGTGCCACAGATGACCAATGAGGAAAAAGAAACCTAAGACGAAGTGAGAAGTCGCCAACCAAGCACGGGGAGACACATAGTTAAACGAGTTAACATCGGTGATAACGCCACCCACAGAGTTCAAAGAACCTAAAGGTGCATGGGTCATGTACTCAGCCGCCCGACGAACTTGCCAAGGTTGAATGTCATTGCGGAGTTTGTCTAAATCCAGACCATTGGGGCCACGGAGAGGCTCTAACCAAGGGCCACGGAAATCCCAAAAACGCATGGTTTCACCACCGAAGATGATTTCTCCTGTAGGCGATCGCATCAAGTATTTACCCAAACCAGTGGGGCCTTGGGCAGAAGCAATATTAGCTCCTAACCGTTGGTCACGGACTAAGAAAGTAAAGGCTTGAGATTGGGAAGCTTCCATGCCCGTAGGGCCATAGAACTCACTGGGATAAGCCGTATTATTAAACCAAACATAGATAGAAGCAATAAAGCCCATCAAGGACAATGCACCTAAACTGTAGGAAAGATAGGCTTCACCCGACCAAATCAAAGCACGACGCGCCCAACCAAAGGGTTTGGTCAAAATATGCCAAACACCACCGAAGATACAAATCAAGCCGATCCAAATGTGACCGCCGATGATATCTTCCATGTTGTTCACACTGATGATCCAACCTTCTCCCCCAAAGGGAGCTTTGATCAAATATCCAAAAATGATCGCAGGATTTAGCGTTGGATTGGAGATGACGCGGACATCACCACCACCAGGAGCCCAGGTGTCATAAACGCCACCAAAGAACATAGCCTTGAATACCAACAGTAATGCGCCACATCCCAAAAGAATGAGGTGATAACCGATGATATTGGTCATTTGGTTTTTGTCTTTCCAGTCATAACCAAAAAAGCTGGAATATTCTTCCAACACTTCAGGGCCTCTCAGAGCGTGGTAAATACCACCAAGTCCTAAGACCGCAGAAGAGATTAAATGCAGTACACCAACGACGAAGAAGGGGAAGGTATCGGTAATTTCGCCACCCGCTCCAACACCCCAACCGAGGGTTGCAACGTGGGGAAGAAGGATCAATCCCTGTTCGTACATGGGTTTTTCGGGGATGAGGTGGGCGACTTCAAATAAAGTCATAGCACCTGCCCAAAAGACGATCAAACCAGCATGGGCAACGTGAGCACCGAGGAGTTTACCCGATAGGTTGATCAGACGGGCATTACCCGACCACCAAGCAAATCCAGTTGACTCGATATCACGACCGCCACCAAGGGGAGCATTAGAGAGCGTTACCACGGGGGAGAACCTCCTCAGGGAAAATAAAGTTTTCGTGGGGTTGATCCTGCGGAGCCATCCAAGCTCGCATTCCTTCATTTAACAAAATGTTTTTGGTATAGAAGGTTTCAAATTCGGGATCTTCAGCAGCCCGTAATTCTTGGGACACAAAGTCATAGGCACGTAAGTTTAAAGCTAAACCGACGATACCAATGGAACTCATCCATAGGCCCGTGACAGGGACAAATAACATGAAAAAGTGTAACCAACGTTTGTTGGAGAAGGCAATCCCGAAAATCTGTGACCAGAAACGGTTCGCTGTCACCATTGAGTAGGTTTCTTCCGCTTGAGTGGGTTCAAACGCACGGAAGGTGTTGGCTTGATCGCTGTCTTCAAAGAGGGTGTTTTCTACCGTTGCACCGTGAATGGCACAAAGGAGCGCACCACCGAGAATACCCGCAACTCCCATCATATGGAAGGGATTCAATGTCCAGTTATGAAAACCTTGTAAAAATAAGATAAAACGGAAGATTCCTGCCACCCCAAAGCTAGGAGCAAAGAACCAACTGGATTGTCCCAAGGGGTACATCAAAAAGACACTGACAAATACGGCGATGGGGCCAGAAAAGGCGATCGCGTTGTAGGGACGGATGCCGACTAAACGGGAGATTTCAAATTGACGGAGCATGAAGCCAATCAATCCGAAAGCACCGTGAAGAGCGACAAAGGGCCATAGACCACCGATTTGGAACCAACGGGTCAAATTT
>JBEIFD010000565.1:0-2982 GCA_040382535.1 Merismopediaceae cyanobacterium | reverse complement strand
GGGTTAACACCGATCGCTTTATCCTACGGACTGGTACCACAAAAAAGTCTTAGCTATCTATTTGATATCTCGATATCAAATATAAATGGTTCCCATATATTTCGAGCGATCATGGGTTTGTATTTGGCTTTGCTGTCCTTTTGGATTGTCGGTGCCTTTAAAGTTCAGCTAAGACAGGCCGCACTTTATAGTCTCGTTGTATTCATGTTGGGTTTAGCTCTGGGTAGAGTTTTGAGCCTTGTTGTAGATGGGATGCCTAGTTTGCTATTAATCGGCTACCTGGGGCTAGAGTTGATTTTTGGTATTTTGGGTTTAATTTTATTGAAAAAATCGGACTAAGTATTTTTTCTCGCACCCAGCTTTAGGAAATATAACTCCTCCTTCAACTCGGACAGTGCGATCGCCCTATCCTGCCCTGATTTAATGATTTAATTGTTTAATCAATTCAACAACCTTCTCTCCTGTTGCTTATGAAGTTATTTTCTGCGTCTTTTTGGAAAAAAGGTTGGTGGCCATTAGTTACCGCCCTAACAACAGCATTAATTGTCGCGATCGCAGGAATATTCACGGTTCCGACTATTGCCCAAAACATCGGAGAATTTACCCCCTCAAAAATTTTACCCCTTCCGCCCCAACCCTTCAGGGGAAAAATCGAACGGACAGCCAAGGAATCTACCCCCGATTTTCCGAAACCTTTAGCGGCTCCTAAAAATGCCCCCAATATCCTCTTGATTCTGACCGATGATGTCGGTTTTGGAGCCAGTAGCCCCTTTGGTGGGCCGATCGCTACTCCTACCTATGAAGCTTTGGCCAAACGGGGATTACGTTTTAATACCTTTCATACCACAGCCCTTTGTTCTCCCACCAGAGCCGCTCTGATTACGGGACGCAATCACCACGCCGTCCATTCAGGGGTAATTACGGAAATGGGAACGGGTTATCCTGGCTACGATACCCTCATGCAAAAGGATACCGCAACCGTTGCCGAAGTTCTTAAGCAAAATGGTTATAATACCGCCTGGTTTGGCAAAAATCATAATGTTCCCGACTGGCAAAGTAGTCAAGCGGGCCCCTTTGATTTATGGCCAACAGGACTGGGTTTTGAGTATTTCTTTGGCTTTTTAGGCGGAGATACGGATCAATGGCATCCTGCGGCCTACGAGGGAACTAAACCCATCCAGAAACCTGAAGATAAATCCGAGCTTCATTTTGATCAATGGATGGCAGATAAGGCAATTAGTTATATTCAGGAACAAAACGCCCTAGCTCCCGATAAACCTTTCTTTGTTTACTATGCACCAGGGACAGCCCACGCTCCCCATCACGCGCCGAAAGAGTGGATCGCGAAATTTAAAGGTCAATTTGATCAAGGCTGGGATAAGGTTCGGGAAGAAACTTTTGCCCGTCAGAAGAAATTGGGAATTATTCCCGCGAATACCCAATTAACCCCTCGTCCTGAAGGCATTCCTGCCTGGGATAGTCTTACCCCCGATCGCCAAAAACTCTATGCTCACATGATGGAAGTCTATGCAGGAGCCTTAGCCCATGCGGATTATCAAATTGGTCGAGTCATTAATGCGATCGCCGAGACAGGAGAACTGGATAACACCTTGATTATGTTTATTCAAGGAGACAACGGAGCCAGTGCCGAGGGAACCATCCAAGGAACAACCAACGAAGTTGCCACCGCCGCCAATGGTGTCACCGAAGATTTGAGTTTTCTGATCTCCATGGCCGATAAACTCGGTGGCCCCGAAACCTATAATCACTACCCCTACGCTTGGGCCCATGCGATGGATACGCCTTTCCAATGGACAAAACAGGTTGCTTCTCACTTTGGCGGTACGCGCAACGGCATGATTGTTTCCTGGCCTGCTCAAATCAAGGATCAAGGCAGTATTCGGACACAATTTCACCATGTGATTGATGTGGCTCCTACTTTCCTCGAAGCCGCAGGGATTCCCCAACCGACCGAGGTAAATGGTTTTAAACAGAAGCCCATTGAAGGAGTTAGTATGGCCTATGCTTTCCCGAAAGCGGACATAGGCGATCGCCATACCACCCAATACTTTGAACTGGTGGGTAATCGCGCCCTTTATCACGACGGTTGGATTGCCAGCACCACACCCAAACGCATTCCTTGGGAAACGGCGGGGGCTGCTCCCGATCCCGATTCTTTTAACTGGGAACTCTACCATGTGGCGGACGATTTCAGCCAAGCCAAAAATCTGGCGAAAGAGAATCCTGCAAAATTGAAAGAACTCCAAGGTCTTTGGGATCAAGAAGCCAAAAAATATAATGTCTTTCCCCTAGATGCTTCCTTTGCAGACCGAGCCGATGTCCGTCTTCGTCCGAGTCTAACGCGGGGACGTTCTAGCTTTACCTACTACCCAGGTATCATTCGCATTCCCGAAGGATCTGCCCCCGACATCAAGAATAAGTCCTATGGCATTACTGTCGATGTCGAAATGCCTGCTGCTGGAGCGAGCGGTGTCCTCGTTACCCAGGGCGGAGATTTTGGCGGCTGGGGTCTCATTCTGCAAGAGAGTAAACCCCTGTTTGTCTATGCTTTGTCGAATCAGCCCCAACACAAATTTAAGGTAGCTTCTAGTCAACCCCTTTCTCCTGGGAAACATACCCTCCGTTTTGATTTTAAATATGACGGCGGCGGTATCGGTAAAGGGGGAATGGGCACTTTATTTGTGGATGGCACTCAAGTTGCCCAAGCTCCCATTGAACGGACGATTGGGGTTCGTTTCTCCCTTGATGAAACCTTTGATGTGGGACAGGATACGGGAACGGCAGTCATCGCAGACTATGCCCCTCAAATGCCCTTTAAATTTACGGGTAATTTGAAAAAAGTCACGATTACTTTGGGTTCTGTTTAATTAGTTTATGGAAGGGGAGATTTATTTCTCCCTTTCTTGGAGTAATTTATTATTGATCTAATAGCTGCGATCGCGGTTAAATTTATGGTCACAG
>JBEIFD010000564.1:0-2990 GCA_040382535.1 Merismopediaceae cyanobacterium | reverse complement strand
CTGCTATTTTTTCATATTTTAGGTATCGATAACCCATCCAAACCTTTCCGCCTTGCTTTTCTACTCTATCGGCTAAAAATTGTCGAAGTTTAGCAAAATCAAACACCACTCCCAATGATTTTTCCGATTCCCAGGTATGAGATACCGCACTACTCACTAACTCTAATTTTCGCCAAAACTGAGCAACAACAGAATGAGGCAAATCAAACTGTTCTAAAATTTCTAAAGGAGAAGCCGCACTCGAATAATTATTTTGGGAAAAAGTCTCATGTTGCTCTACTAAAAGAACCTGATAACCCGCTTTTGCGAGTAACCCTGCACAATGGGAACCCGCAGGCCCCGCTCCGATGACGACGACATCAAACTGTTGCATAATCACTGCAAAATAATAATTAATTATTGAAGAGAAATTAATTCGGTGGGTTTAACGGCTCCTTTTTCGGTAATAATCGCCGTAATTAGGGAGTTGGGCGTAACATCAAAGGCAGGATTATAAAAATCAACTCCTTCGGGACAAAGGCGTGTTTCTCCGATTTGATAAATTTCCGTTGGATCACGTTCTTCAATGGGAATTTGTGTCCCGTCTTGTAGGTCAAAATCAACGGTAGAAAGGGGCGCAGCCACAAAAAAGGGAACATTGTGCATCTTCGCAATCACAGCTAATCCATAGGTTCCAATTTTATTAGCGGCATCTCCATTGGCGGCAATGCGATCGGCACCAACGACAACGGCATGAATCATTTTTTTCTGCATACAATGGGCCGCCATGTTATCGGTAATCACGGTAACGGGAATCTTTTCCTGCACACATTCCCAGGCGGTTAATTTCGCGCCCTGAAGACGGGGACGGGTTTCATCAGCATAGACTCGTTCTAGTCTTCCTGCTGTCCAGGCGGAACGAATAACTCCTAAAGCGGTTCCATAACCTGCGGTGGCTAAGGCTCCTGCATTACAGTGGGTGAGAATATTTAATTTGTCTGGACTGCTCGGTAACACTTCTAAGCCGCGATCGCCGATTTGCTGACAGGTATATAAATCCTGTTCCTGAATGGCTTGGGCGGTCATCAATAATTGTTGTTTAATAGTCGCCACATTATCCCCGCTTCCGTAGGCGGTTTTGAGCATTTCCCGAATAGCCCAGAATAAATTAACGGCCGTTGGACGAGTATGACGCAATTCTTCGGCAACATTTTCTAATAGGGGTAAAAATTCTCCAACTTCCTCTGTATAGATATCTCTTGCACCTAAATACACTCCATAGGCGGCGGCAACCCCGATCGCAGGTGCGCCCCGTACAATCATGGTTTTAATGGCTTCGGCCATCTGGTGACAGTTGGCGATTTGGATGTGGTGAAATTCGCCTGGCAAGCGAGTCTGGTCGA
Source organism: Merismopediaceae cyanobacterium (assembly GCA_040382535.1). GTDB lineage: Bacteria > Cyanobacteriota > Cyanobacteriia > Cyanobacteriales > Microcystaceae > Snowella. The sequence goes on along the minus strand of JBEIFD010000564.1, from coordinate 1,608 downwards.
TCAACAGTACTCGGTCGTGTTGCCAAGTGACGGGGTAGATGGAACTCGCTGTCATGGTCGTAAACTCGATAAATGTACTTTTTTGGGCAAGACAAGTTGAAATATTGTCTATTCAACCCCTCAGTATATAGCAGTTTTTCGGTGATTTGTGAAATTTTTTGGCTTGAGTTTGAGGGAAAAGGCGATCGCGGTGAAGGTGAAATTATGTCATCTAAAATGGTCAATAGATACAATAATATGGTTATAATAAATAAAAATGGTTCAAAAAATCAATTTTTTATAAGTCAAACAATCACTCAATTTCTCTATGAACAGATTTTTTGCTCTCGGTAAAAAATAATTGATTTTAACTGAAATAATGAGTTTTGATAATTTTATTATTTGGTTATTGGCTAATCTATAGTAGTTCTCATTTTTGTTACTTTTTAAGTTAGTCTATTATAAATAAATCAAGTCAATATGGAAGACAGCGATCGCCTAAAAATGGAAGCCTTTGTCTCTCGTTGGGAAAAGTCGGGAGGCAATGAACGGGCTAATTATCAGTTATTTATCACAGAATTTTGTGATGCGTTAGGAATTGAACGTCCCAGGGCGAAGGGAACGACAGAAGGCGATCGTTATTGTTTTGACAAGGATATTAAGGTAATTCACCCTAGTGGAGACTTTACGCCGAATTTTATTGATCTTTATAAGGAGGGTCATTTTGTTCTGGAAGCAAAGCAGGGTAGTGATCTGAGTGCGAAGGGAACAGGTAAGCGGGGAACGAATAGTTATCGGAAGGCAATGAAAAAGGCTTTTGCTCAAGCCCTGAATTATGCACGTTTTGTGTTACCCAAGCCTCCTTTTTTGATTACCTGCGATATCGGCAATCATTTTCAAATTTGGCAAGATTTTAGTGATTCTTGGCTCAGTGGTAATGGCAATTATGGGACCTATGATCGTGGTAAGCATATTAATTTTTCAGATTTACTAAAGCCAGAGATTTTTGACTATTTTGTTAAGATTTTTAATGATCCACAATCCTTAAATCCAGAAAAAATTGCGGCAAAAGTAACGAGAGAAGTGGCGGCTGATTTAGCAAAATTAGCTAAAACCTTGGAACATGAACCTGCTTCCGTGTATAAAACAGGATCAAAACCGAGAAAACGTGATCCTCAAGAAGTTGCTCAATTTTTAATGCGTTGTATTTTTACGATGTTCGCAGAAGATGTTGAGTTATTGCCTGAGCATTTATTTACAGAAGCTTTAAAAGAGCGTTGGATTCCTAAACCTCACAAATTCAAAGAAGAAGTAGAGGCTCTTTGGCAAGCGATGAATGATGGTCAGAAATTTGGCTATGAAAAGTTACTACATTTTAATGGAAATTTGTTTGCTGATCCCGTTGCTTTTAAATTAACAACTGATCAATTAAAAATGTTATTGGATGCGGCGGAACGGGATTGGAAAAATGTAGAGCCAGCAATTTTTGGTACGTTATTAGAGCAAGCTTTAGAAATAAAAGAAAGAAGTCAATTAGGGGCGCATTATACACCGAGATCCTATGTGGAGCGTTTAGTTCGTCCTACTATTATTGAGCCGTTACAAGAAAAATGGCAGTTAATTCAAGGG
>JBEIFD010000563.1:0-2994 GCA_040382535.1 Merismopediaceae cyanobacterium | reverse complement strand
TTTGTCTTTGATCACTGGCAACACCTTCTTGATTTTATGCTTGAGCAATTTGACCCTCTGCTCCCCGCTAATTCCTCCTGATTTTTCAAATTTAGAATTGCTGGTACAAGACTGCAATTCACCTCACTCACGCGATTACCGCTATAATCCTAAAAATCCTGTTGAAAAAGTGAGTTGGCTTGATGCTCAAGAGTTTTGTCAAAAATTAAACGAAAAAACAGGAAAAAAATACAGATTATCAAGTGAAGCAGAATGGGAATATGCTTGTCGAGCAGGAACAGCAACCGCGTTCTATTTTGGGGAAACAATTTCCACAGACCAAGCTAACTATAATGGGAACTATATTTTTGGAAATGGAAATAAGGGAGTATATAGAGAAAAAACGACTCAAGGAGGAACATTTTCTGTCAATAAATTTGGGTTGTATGATATGCACGGAAATGTGTGGGAATGGTGTGAAGACGTTTGGCACGAAAACTATGAAAATGCGCCAAAGGATGGAAATAGTTGGAATGAGAATGATTCTCAAACTGACTATAGGATACTGCGCGGCGGTTCTTGGGGCGGTAATCCGAGGGGTTGTCGCTCGGCGAATCGGGACGGGAACGATGCTGACTACAGGGACTTCAACGTCGGTTTTCGGCTTGCTGTTTTTCTTCTCTAGGATTCCTTGCCTTTTGCTCTTTTGTTTTTTGCCCTTTGCAAACCCAACGCCGCCTTTGGCGGATCGATTTTTTTTTCGTACTTACCCAAATTTTTCACAAAAAGATTTCCCATAAAACCCTGAGCCAATTTACTCTCAACCGTAATTTTTCCCTGATAATTTTCGGCAATCCCTGGGCGATCGCGTCACAAAACTTTATAAATCAGATTGGTAAATTTTTGTCGCTAAAATCAATAAACCACAACATTCTTGGCGGAAACGTTTGACAATTCTTGCAAAAATCCTCTAGCTTGATTTGTATGGGAAATTAATTACTAGGTCTGCATTATGGGAAAACCAACTGGTTTCATGGAATATGTCCGCGAAATACCCTCGGAAGTCTCACCCCGCGATCGCATCCACAACTGGGACGAGTTTCATTTACCGATGGAGGAAGGGAATTTACGCAACCAGGGCGCACGGTGTATGGATTGCGGAACTCCCTTTTGTCACACAGGCAACCTCGTGAGTGGCATGGCCAGTGGTTGTCCCATTAATAATTTGATTCCCGAATTTAATGATTTAGTTTATCGAGGATTATGGAAAGAAGCCCTAGATCGTTTGCACAAAACCAATAATTTTCCCGAATTTACAGGCCGAGTGTGTCCCGCTCCCTGCGAAGGTTCCTGTGTATTGGGCATCAATAATCCTCCTGTTACGATTAAAAATATTGAATATTCCATCATTGACAAAGGCTGGCAAGAAGGTTGGATTACCCCCGAACCGCCGAAAACACGCACAGGAAAAAAAGTTGCTGTTATTGGCTCAGGCCCTGCGGGACTCTCTGCGGCGGCCCAACTAAATAAAGCAGGGCATTGGGTAACGGTCTATGAAAGAGCCGATCGCCCAGGGGGATTACTGATGTATGGCATCCCCAACATGAAGCTGGACAAAGAAGAAGTGGTTTTACGGCGGCTGAATGTGCTAGAAGCGGAAGGTGTGACGTTTGTGTGTAATACGGAAATCGGCAAAGATTTACCCGTTGAAACCTTACTGAAAGACTATGATTCCGTCATTCTTTGTACGGGAGCGACCAAACCCCGTGATTTGCCTATTCCTAACCGTGAACTTCAGGGAATTTATTTTGCGATGGATTTTCTGACTGCTAATACGAAAGCCGTTTTAGATAAAACTCCTGGCAGTGATTTTATTTCAGCGCAAGACAAAGATGTGGTGATTATCGGTGGTGGTGATACGGGAACGGACTGTGTGGGAACTTCGATTCGACATGGTTGCAAGAGTCTGGTGCAATTAGAAATTATGCCCAAACCGCCCAAAGAAAGGGCCGCTAATAATCCCTGGCCCGAATGGCCCAAGGTTTATAGAATGGACTACGGCCAAGAAGAAGCAGAAGAAGTTTTTGGGGATGATCCCAGGGTTTATTTAACTACCTCAACCCAATTTGAAGGCGATGAAAATGGTCATATCAAAGCCGTTCATACTGTCGAAGTTGAGTGGACAAAAAACGAAAAAGGACAATTTATTCCCAAGCCTATTCCTGGTACCGAAAAAATCCGACCTGCTCAATTAGTTCTATTGGCAATGGGTTTCCTTGGCCCTGAAGAGCCTTTAATTAAAGCCTTGAATCTCGAACAGGATGGACGGGGTAATGTGAAGGCCGATTATGGTCAATATGAAACCAGTCTCAAGGGAGTTTTTGCGGCAGGGGATTGTCGCCGGGGTCAAAGCCTCGTTGTTTGGGCCTTTAATGAAGGTCGGGGTGTGGCTCGTGCCTGTGATCTTTATTTGATGGGAAATACGGATCTGCCTGCTTAAAAAACCAGCGATCGCCCCAAGAGAAAAAACTACTTTCTAGGAGTGCGATCGCGTATTAGAGTTTGGAAAAATCCCCAGGAAAAAGGTTAATGTTGGGTTTCGTTTCATCAAATAAAATTACAAATCGGCGATCGCACTAAAATCTAATTCGCCTCCGAAGTCTCGACTGCGATCCCAACTTAGTTAAGCTTATATGCCCGCCATTGCCATTGTCTATCATTGCTACAAACACCCCAAAATCCTTCCATATAGCCACCATAAGGTGACAAATTGAACGAAAATAAACCTTCTTGTTTACCGGACGGACAATCGTGACCATTGTTTGAAGTATTTATATATTTTCCTGTGACCCTAGAGATATTACCGCCTACGAAAGTACCTGTAAGCGAACCAGTTACATCACGTCCGCCAAAATCATCTCCTTTATAATCTCCTGCGATCCCAGACTGGTCAGATCTTAGGAATGAAAATCTATTAAGTTGTGCATTTGAAGTTCCAAAGCAAGAGCTTCACCT
>JBEIFD010000562.1:0-2994 GCA_040382535.1 Merismopediaceae cyanobacterium | reverse complement strand
CCCTACAGTTAAATTAGAAGTTTTAAAGTAAACAAATTTTCTGAATTATCAACTATCAACTATCAATTAAAACCATGACTCAATCTAACTCTTTCACTACTGCTATTTCTCCTGATCTTACCCAAGAATTTTTAGTCGTTGAAAATCTGATTAAATCCTATCCCAAAAAAGACGGCGGTAAATTTGTGGTTCTCAATGGTGTTAATTTAACCATAGGAGCAAAAGAATATATCTCGGTTATTGGTCATTCTGGTTGTGGAAAATCGACCCTTTTAAAAATTATTGCGGGATTAGAAAACGCTTCCTCTGGAAATGTTACGCTCGAAGGAAAGTTAATTCGGAAACCTGGGGCAGAACGCATGATGGTTTTTCAAAATTATTCCTTATTACCCTGGTTAACCGTCAGAGAAAATATTCGTTTAGCCGTTGATGAAGTTCTTAAAAAGGCTAATCGCGCTGAAAAAATCAGTATTGTTAATGAACATTTAGCAATGGTTAATTTAACCGCCGCCGCCGATAAATATCCCGATGAAATTTCAGGCGGCATGAAACAAAGAGTGGGAATTGCTCGTGCTTTAGCGACTCGTCCAAAAATGTTATTAATGGATGAACCGTTTGGGGCGTTAGATGCGTTAACGAAGCAAAAATTACAACAGGAAGTTTTAAAAATTTGGGAAAATCATCGACAGGCGGTGATGATGATTACCCATGATGTGGATGAAGCGATTTATATGTCTGATCGGATTGTTTTGATGACGAATGGCCCCAATGCTACTATCGGCGAAATTTTAACGGTTCCCTTTGCCCATCCCCGCGATCGCCACGCTATGCGAGAAACCCAAGAATATTATGACTTGAGAAATCATGCTCTGGATTTTTTAGAACGGTATTTTTCTCCTGGTTAAAATTAGGCTAATCGTTGTTTCAACCACAATGCTAACAAAGGCAAAGCAACCCGATAACCCAATTTAGCCCCATAAATCAATCCTTTTTGTTCTAATCCCAATAACGCACCTTGCAAACCTCCACCTTTAGAAAGTTGATGTTTATGCACATATTCCTTGGCGTGGGGGCTATCGGTGGGATCACTGGCTAAACTTTCTAAAACTCTGGCTTGAATGGGTGGCAATAGCAACAATAAGGATTCAAAGGTCTGGGAAAGGTCTTGGATGAGAGAGAGGATACTACGATGAACTTGATGTAATTCAATAAGATTTTTGACAAAATTTGTTGGTAAAGTGTAGGAAGTTGCTTTTTTTTCTAGAGAAATATTACTGTCCCAATCCTCAATTCCCAAGGCTTCAACCCGATATTCTAACCAAAGACGACGGGCCAGAGCGCTCGCGTCTCCAATATGACCCTGGACAGAATCGAGAAATAATTCCAAGGCATCCTGTTGAAATTTGAGACCTTTAGCAGTCATCACATCAATTAGCCACTCCTGAAGTTCTTCCCGTTGCAGAGGCGCGAGGGACATCACCTTGAGATTGGTATCATTTGCCCAAATTTCGGGAACGGTGGCAAGAATAACGTAATTAATGCGACTTTGCTGTTGTACTTCTTGACGCAAATAGGCTTCCCATTGTCCTGAACGATCCCATGAACGAATATGGGGAAAATTTTGGAAAACAAAGACCACCCGACAATCGAGTTGCTCGGCCATTATTTGAGGAAAGGTTAATAATGCCTGAAAAATGCTCCATTCTTCTTTTTGGGTTACTTTCCAAGTTAGTCGCGGAGACTGGGCAGAATTTTTTTCGATAGCTAGGGGAAAATTGAAACAAATTTTTTCGATTAATGCCAATTCATCAGGAAAAACCGCTAATAATCCTTCTGCTAACAAATTCAAAAATTGCGAAGAAGTCGTCGCCCGCAGACAGTCAATCTCCATGACCTTGGCCCTAACTCCTTGGGCCGCTAATTGAATCAGCGATCGCCGTCCACTTCCCGAAACACCTGTAAGCATTAAATCGCCATCTGCTGCTAAAATCTGGCTAACTGCGTGGATTTCAGCTTTTCTGAGCAGAAATGAGGAATGAATATCGGGATGTTGATGAATTTGTTGCAAGCGAGAGATCATTCTGTATTTGAGCGAAGATTATCTTAATTGTCAATTTCGATGGTAAAGATTGAACTCTGAGGAGTATTATTTATTACTCTTGAAGTATTTTGTCTATTTTTTTAGAGTTTCCTTGTCAATATTCATTCAGTTTAACGTAACAGGGGAAAGGGAATTAGGTAGGAACTTGGTCTCTGAACTTTATACTCTATGGATTTGAGAACCCAAGTCCTAGCAAGTTTTAAAGAGATTTCCTATGATTTGATTCAGCCCTATAAAAAAAGTCCCCCAAAATCTGAAAATTGAGGAGGACTAATCTTATTATGATTATGCAAAATTAGTCGATTTTTTGACGAATAAACTTAATTAAACTATCACAAAATTGCTTGTGGCCAAGGTTCCTGTTAAACCTGTGACTTCAATGATGGCATCGGTCGTGGCACTGAAGCCTGCTGTTGCATCGTTGATCGCCACAAAGCTACGGGTTCCAAAGGTAAAGCTAGCGGCAAAGTTAGCGGCAAAGTTGGTTGTCGTTAGTTTGGCGATAATTCCCGCATTGTCTAAGGTTGTAACGGCTCCTGCATTGGTGAAGCCTGCCCGTGCAGTAGTAACTAAAAAGAGATCGTTACCTGTGGTGGCATTGAAGTCGGTAATAACATCAAAGCTATTATTAGTACTACCTAACAGAGAATTTGTAAGGGTTTTGTAATCAAAGCGATCGCTACCTAAACCACCTGTAAGAGTATCCTTGCCTCCTGCGCCTGTAAGTGTATTATTTCCACTACTTCCGATGAGTGTGTCATTAAAGTTGGAACCAATCACATTCTCAAAATTAGAAAGGTTATCGGAACCGCCTCCACCAGTTGCAGAATTAGGTGGTGTATTTAGGTAATCGGTGGATAAACTGACGATGACTGCGGCAGTAGCATTCGAGT
>JBEIFD010000561.1:0-2998 GCA_040382535.1 Merismopediaceae cyanobacterium | reverse complement strand
TTCAAATTTAGAATTGCTGACAGGACATTCTCATTTACGAAGATACAGATAGATGACGATAGTATCTTCGCCACCTAGCTTTGCTTGCCGATGGAACGAAAAACAGACGGTTTTTAGTTTTCAGACTAAAGCTTATTTCTATTATGAACTTTTTGATCGATGAATCGAGTCGGTATTATTTTTGGCAATCAGCTTTTCGGCGGTTTTGTCGCGATCGCCTAGCCTTATTCGGAAGCGTCGTTTTATTGATCATTATTTTAGGTGTGACTATCGGGCCTTGGATTTATCAGACTCCCATCGATAAAATTGATTTTAGTCAAATGGCGGCTCTACCGAGTTGGCAACATCCCCTGGGCACAAACGATTTGGGTCAAGATCAGTTAGCGCGTCTGTTGGTTGGGGGCAGAATTTCCCTAGCGGTCGGAATTACAGCAATGTTAGTCGCGATGGTTTTAGGAACGATTATCGGGGCGATCGCAGGATTTTATGGCGGCATTATTGACACAATTTTGATGCGTTTGACAGATTTATTTCTGTCTTTACCCCAGTTACCATTATTACTATTAGTCGTTTATCTATTTCGAGACTCGATTAAGGCGATCGCGGCGAACATTCCCTTGGTAACTGCTCCCTCTGAGGTGGGAATTTTTCTCTTAGTCGTATTAATGATCGGGGGATTGAATTGGATGTCCTTGGCTCGCTTGGTAAGAGGCGATATTTTGAAATTGCGAGAAATGGAATTTGTGAGTGCCGCAACAGCAATGGGAGCAAGACCGAGACGAATTATCTGGACGCATCTTTTTCCCAATGTTTTCAATGTGATTATTGTGGCCGCAACTTTAGCTGTGGGTAATGCGATTATTACCGAATCAACCTTAAGTTTTTTAGGATTAGGATTTCCTCCCGATGTGCCGACCTGGGGACAAATGCTCTACAGTGCCAAGGATTATTTGACTTCTGCACCGCAAATGGTCTTTTTTCCTGGATTAGCGATTTTTCTGACGGTTTTAAGCATTAATTATATCGGTGATGGACTAAGAGATGCCTTTGATCCAAAACGGTAGAGCATTGTGGATTTTTAAGCTAAAATAATGTTAATTATAGACAAAATCCCCTATAATTTAGCAAAAGCTACAATAATTTATCTATTTTAGAATCTAGTTTTCTATGGAAGAAATTTTGCTCGCTGATTTATCCTTGCCTTCTCATGGAGAAGCCATTATTTATCTCCTTAATGAGTATGCTAAGGATGAAATGGGAGGAGGTACGGAATTATCAATTTTTGTCAACAATAATCTCGTTTCTGAACTCAAAAAACGACAAGGAGTTTATATTATTTTAGCTTTCGTCGATGGACATCCTGCGGGCTTAGTGAACTGTTTTGAAGGCTTTTCAACCTTTGCTTGTAAACCGTTGTTGAATATTCACGATGTCATCGTTATTGCAGAATATAGGGGACGGGGCATTTCCAAAAAATTGTTAAACAAGGTAGACGAAATTGCCATTGATCTTGGTTGTTGTAAACTTACCCTAGAAGTTTTAGAAGGCAATACTATTGCCCAGACCGCCTACAAATCCTGTGGATATTCAGGATATGAATTGAACCCCAAAATGGGAAAAGCAATGTTCTGGCAGAAAAAACTGATTAACTAAGATAAATAATCTATCGGTGAATTGTTTGTCTGAATCTCCTAAAATTAGTGCGATCGCTGTTTTCAAGTTTGTGTAACTAGGTTTATTCCAAATTCTGATAAACTTCTTTTAGAATTTTTTTTTGCTGGCATTGCTTTATTCTCCTTTTTTTACTATTTTAATTACAGCACCTTGCATGATCAGTTCATACAGATAAAAATCGAAAAGACTGACTCAGTAAGGCTTGTAGAAAAAACTGTATGGGAAGATCCCGATAAGTGCTGTATATGCTATTTAGATAGGCAACAGCTTACTCATTCCACAGGTTATGTAGAAAAGCACTGTGAGAGAATACCAGACTATGTTTTATATCAAGCTCTAGGGATTTGTATTAGGTCAGGGAATGTAGAGTCAAAAATTAAACAGATCGGTGCAAGGCTCAAAATAACAGGAGCGCAATGGAATGACCAAAACGTTTCACAAATCTTAAAGTTACGTTGTGCCTATCTCAATCGAGCGATTGCCCAAGCATTTATACTCATTGTATGATTGGGATGCTCCCTCGGCGATCGCTTTTACAATAAGAACTGTTAATTGATCAGGTAACTTTTATGAAATGGGTTGTTTCTCTCTTTCTCGTCCTATCAGTGGTTTTGTCGGTTAATTTAACCGCAATGCGGTCTGCCCTAGCAAATTCTGCAATCAACCAACCCACAATCCTGGCCGCCCTTCCCCTAGTCTCCAATCTGTTTCGGGGTTCCGTTCCTAGCAACCTCGGCATAAAAAATCAGCAATTATCTCCCTGCCCCGCTTCTCCTAATTGCGTAGTCAGCCAAAATGGAGACAAAACCCATGCGATCGCGCCGATTCCCTATCAAGGCAGTCTAGAACACGCGAAAGAAACGTTAGTCAAAGTTTTGTCCGTTGTTCCTCGCACCGAAATTATTGAGCAGACCGATGATTATATCCAAGCTGAATCGAGCAGTAAATTATTGGGGTTTGTTGATGATCTCGAATTTTATTTCCCCAAAGATGCCAAAATAATTCAGGTGCGATCGGCTTCTCGATTAGGAGATTCTGATTTAGGGGTTAATCGCAGACGCATTGAGCAAATTCGTTTAGCAATGAAGGATTTAGGCGTTTAATTTTCACTGAAAAAAGCGATCGCCTATCAAAGATAAATTGTATAACCAAAGTACTGTTGAAATAATGTTAAATAAACGCTCTAGTGGAATTTTATTACACCCGACTTCTCTGCCCAACCGTTTTGGCATAGGAGATCTGGGGGATGCGGCCTATCGATTTATTGATTTTTTATCGGGCAGTAATCAAAGTATTTGGCAAATTCTACCCTTAGGGCCAACGG
>JBEIFD010000560.1:0-3006 GCA_040382535.1 Merismopediaceae cyanobacterium | reverse complement strand
GAGAAAAAACTGTATCACTACTGAGCGTTTAATGAGTATTAACTACTATTTTTTTGACTCGATTTCGCAGCTTTGACTAGACAAACAGCGGATCGGGAAATCTTTCCTAAACCAACACTAGCATATATTCTTATTCGATAAATAGGGGCATTGTTAATTTTTTTTTAATGTTTTCAATAAATTCAGACTAACTTGAGCGAGTTAAAAGCTCCCATCAAGATTCAATGACAAAATTAACTCCCTGAAAGAGAAAAACTAAATTCCTATCAATTATGAGAAATTACGCTAATCTTCCAGAGAGTTATGGGGTTTTGATTCAAAAAGACATTTAGGCTTCTGCTGTCGCCAACTCTTTCACGGGAGTAGCTTCAGTTTTTTCAGTCGCTTTTTTCGCGGGTAACTTGAGAGTCATATAGCGGATAACCTGTTCGCTCAGACGCATTGCCCGTTCTAGAGGTGCGACCTGTTTGCCGTCTGCGCTGTAATTCACTAGGACATAGATTCCGTCTTGAAACTTACCGATCGGATAAGCCAGGCGGCGTTTGCCCCAAATTTTGATAGTGAGATCCTGAGCATTATATTGTTCCAGAAATTCTCGGTAGCGAGTAACTTCTTGTTGCACCATTTCTTCTGAAATATCAGGGCGCAAAATGTACATCATTTCGTAATCGGTCATGGAAAAATTGTCTCCTTATGGACAAAATGGCTTCCTTGTCAATGACTGGTTGAGAATTTATAAAAAATATTCTTGCAGTATTTTAGAGAAGCAAGGATCTTATATCATACTACTGTGTTGGAGTGAATCGCTAGTATGCTTCAATATATCTATCTAAGCTTCATTTTGATTTCTATGGCGCAACGCTACGTCCGCATTCAAACGCCCCCAGGGGAGATTCATTATGGGTTACTACAGCTCAATCACAATGTAGATCTTTTGGACGCTCCGCCTTGGTTCGGAGGACAGTTTACTGGCATTACTCTAAACTCTGAAACCTATAAACTGCTTGCGCCCTGTACGCCTTCTAAAATCATTGCAGTTGGACGGAATTACTCGGCCCATGCGGCGGAATTGGGGAATGAGCTTCCCTCGGAACCCCTGATTTTTCTCAAGCCTCCGAGCGCGATCGCCTCTGATGGAGAATCGGTTTCCTACCCTGTGCAGTCGGAACGGGTTGATTATGAAGGGGAATTAGTATTAGTAATCGGCGAGAAAGCGAAAAATTGTACCCTAGAACAAGCTCACCGCAAAATTTGGGGCTATACCATCGCCAATGATATTACCGCGAGGGATTTACAAAAAAAAGACCCTCAATGGACAAGAGCTAAGGGATTTGATGGATTTTGTCCCCTCGGCCCCTGGATTGTTAGGGAATTAAGCACGGATGCCCGCTTACAAACTTTTTTAAATAACGATCCTAAACCCAAACAATCGGCCCTTTTAAGTGAAATGATCTTTGCACCCGACGCATTGGTTGCTTATATTTCCCAGGTAATGACCCTTTTACCTGGGGATATTATTTTAACGGGTACACCAGAAGGAGTCGGGCCTGTGGAAATCAATGATCTGATCAGAATTGAAATTCAGGGCATTGGTTCGCTGGAAAATAGGATTATTGCCAATCGTTAAATTTGCTTAATTTGTATTAACGAATTTGGGAAGAAGCCGCTTCGGAAATAGTCGGAATTTCTGCATAACGACCCAAGACGGTTTGAATAATGGAATAAAAACAAGCGGCTAAGGCTCCTAAAAAGGCAAAATTAACTAAAGTTTCCGTTAGTAAATTAACGCCCAATCCAGGAAGCAAGGTTTGAATGATTAATCCAAATAGGGATAATAAAATTCCAATTAAAATACATTGCATTGCATTAAAACGAATGAAATAGCTAATATTGTCATTCCTAACCACTGCAAAAAATAGTACTAAAAACACAATGAAGGATGCAAAGGGAATATTACGGTAAATTTGAATTAAGGGCTCTAAGGGGAGATAAATCAGAGCTATTTGGGGAAACTGCTTAAAAAGGAATAAGCCAAAGGGCAAAGCATCTAGTAAGGGAATAATATATACCAATGCTCCAAAGATTCGGTCTTTTGCGTCTGCTGAACCACGCGAATTCATTGATTTCTCCTGATTAACTCTACCGTTAATAGTTACTGATATTGTTTTTGTATTATACCTCTAGCCTCTCTGTTGACAGATTTTCACTCCCATAGCCTCAAAAAGAGATCGCGTTTATACACATTCCTAAAATTTACAGGCGATCGCGGTTATTTAACGAGAAATATCGACAATCAGAACAAAATGTTAGGATAGCGAGATAAGTTATGCTGAAAACCACCTAGCCGATATAAAAATGCCATGACGGTTGCAACTGCCAAAAAGATGACATTTGAAGAGTTCCTGAACTATGACGATGGAACGGATGCTCTCTATGAGCTAGAAAATGGAGAATTAATTGCTGTGTCGTCTGAAAGTGACATTAATCAAAGGATTGCGATATTTTTACTTGCCTATTTCTTAAAGTCTGGAGTTCCTTCCTATCGATTTCGGATGAAGGCGGAAGTGGCAGTGAATAGCGGGCAGGTAGGGGTAAGGGTTCCTGATTTGGTGATGTATTCGGAAGAGTTGGCGAGGGTAATGGAAGGAGCCAAGCGATCGCTGATTTTAATGGATATGCCGCCGCCTTTGTTGGTGATTGAAGTGGTGAGTCCTAATCAGGCGAGTCGAGATTATCGCTATAAACGGTCAGAATATGCGGCACGGGGAATTGCAGAGTATTGGATTGTTGATCCTATTGCTCAAAAAGTAACCGTATTGGAATGGGTGGAAGGTTTTTATGATGAACGGATTTATGAAGGAGATCGGGCGATCGCATCCTCTAGTTTTCCTGAGTTAACATTAACGGCGAGTCAAGTTTTACAGGGATAGATTTTTGTTTGTGAGGTGATCGCTTTTTTAAAAGTTGATAAGACGGCGATCGCAGAAATGTTAAAATTTGTCCATG
>JBEIFD010000559.1:0-3007 GCA_040382535.1 Merismopediaceae cyanobacterium | reverse complement strand
TCAATCGGATTTGAAGTCTCGCATTCTCCTATTTGTTGACTACTTCAACCGTACTATGGCTAAGCCTTTTAAATGGACTTACAAAGGTAAGGTTTTAGCTGCTTAAATTATGTTTCTTTACTTAAGCCGCCTTGTACTAGTTTAGTTTAAATCCTTACTGTATAAGGCTTTTAGGGGTGTTTCTTTAATATCCCTTTTTTAGTGTAGTATTTAACAGTATGTATCAAAACATTAGAATAACGTAAACTACTGTAGAAATTTCTTTTTTGGCTCCCAACTATGCTTTTTTCCCCTGCCCCCATCAAATTTGGTACCGACGGTTGGCGCGGTGTGATTGCCGCCGAATTCACCTTTGAACGAGTTGCCCTAGTTGCAGCGATCGCGGCCCAAGTATTAGCTAAAAATTACGGAAACGGAAGAGAACCGCGCATTATTGTGGGTTATGACCGACGCTTCATGGCAGAGGATTTTGCTAAACTGGTCGCCCAAACCGTTCAAGAACAGGGTTTTGAAGTCCTATTATCCACAACCTATGCACCGACTCCCGCCTTTAGTTGGGCCGCAAAATACGAAAATGCCTTGGGAGCCTTGGTTTTAACCGCTAGTCATAATCCCGCTAAATATTTAGGCTTAAAGGTCAAAGGAGCCTTTGGAGGATCGGTCGGGCCAGAAATTACCGAACAAATTGAAGCCCTATTAGATACGCCCATAACCCTAGCAGAGAAGCCTGGCACGATCGCCGATTTTGATCCCTGGCCCAGTTATGTCAAGGGTTTACAAGCAATGGTGAATGTTACACCCATTAAAGCCGCCATTGAACAGGGAAAATTAGAAGTTTTTGCGGATGTGATGCACGGAGCCGCGTCGGGAGGATTGGCTCGTTTGTTGGGTTGTGAAATTAATGAATTAAACAGTGATCGCGATCCCTTGTTTGGCGGTTCATCTCCCGAACCCTTGGCAAAATATGTGCCTGAATTGTTGAATACGTTAAAAATCGAATCTGAAAAAGAATCCCAAAAAATTCGCATTGGTCTAATTTTTGATGGAGACTGCGATCGCATTGCGGCGGCGGATGGTCAGGGTAATTTCCTCAGTTCCCAGGCATTGATTCCCATTTTGATTGATCATCTAGCTCAACAAAAAGGACAAAAGGGCGAAGTCGTCAAAACCGTGAGCGGCTCTGATTTATTTTCCCGTTTAGCTGAACTTTATCATTTGCCTGTCTTTGAAACGGCGATCGGTTATAAATACATCGGCGATCGCATGATGACCGAATCTGTTTTAGTCGGTGGCGAAGAATCGGGCGGCATCGGTTACGGCAATCATATTCCTGAACGGGACGCTTTGTTATCGGCGTTGTATGTATTAGAGGCGATCGGGTCATCGGGCAAAGATATCAGCGATCTCTATCGTTCATTACAAGACAAAACCCATTTCCATAGTGAGTACGACCGTATTGATTTACCCCTTGCCAGTATGGAAACACGGGCCAAATTACTCGATAGTTTAGAGAAAAATCCTTTAGCTGAAATTGCGGGTCAAACCATCACAGATTGCATCACCAAAGACGGTTACAAATTCCGCATGGCGGGCGGCGGCTGGTTACTGATTCGCTTTAGTGGGACAGAACCTGTTTTAAGGCTTTACTGTGAAGCTCCTAATAATGAAAGAGTTCAAGAAGTTCTTTTATGGGCTAAAAATTGGGCAAATTCAATTGATAATTGATAATTTTGGAAATAGCGATCGCGTTTCGGGTTAGAGGGAGGGCGATCGCGTTTTAATTTACGTTAATATAAAGAACTGTAAATCAATCAGGAGGATCGGCTATGACCTTGGCACCGTCTTCTATTTCTCTCTACGAACAAGATTATGTTGAATGGCTAGATGTCACCCTTGAGCAACTCCAAAACCGAGATCTAAAGCATCTAGATTGGAAAAATTTAATTGAAGAGGTAGAAGCTTTGGGGAGTGAACAACGTCATAAAGTTGAAAGTTATCTTATTCAGCTTTTAAAACATTTGCTTCTTTATCAATATTGGGAATCTGAAAAACTTTATTGTGCGAAGGACTGGTTAGAAGAAATTGATAATTCCAGAAATGAACTTGAAATTTTATTACGCTCTAAAACCTTATCAAATTACACTTTTTCTATTCTCGAAACTGCTTATCAAAGGGCGAGACGTTCTGCTAAAATCAAAAGTGATCTCAATATTTTTCCCGTGACTTGTCCCTATTCGATGGAACAAATTCTTGATTCTAGTTGGTTTCCTTAAATTATTGATTTAACTTATATTTCTAGGTGATCGCCGATTATGCAAAGCCACTTAAAAAACTAAGAACTGAGCCAAAGAATAAAGGGAATCGTTAACAGACTCGCCAGGGTTGTGGTAACAATGGTTCTTGCCACTTTCACCGAATCTCCACCGAATTCTGTCACTAAAACAATGGTATTCACTGCAACGGGCATGGCACTCTGGAGGACTAACACCTGTAGATCTAAACCCGTCAAATGGAACAATTTTCCGACTCCATAGGCCACCAAGGGAGCCACACCTAAACGCAAACCAGAAGCCACCGTTTCATAACGTCCTACGCCAAAACGGGTACTGGCTAACTGCACACCCAATAGTAAAAGAGCAATGGGAATCGCCGCTTTTCCGAGTTGGGCGATCGCAGTATCGAGTTGGAACGGCAATTTGAGATCAAAAAAGCGCAGACCTAAACCCGCTAACATGGCCCAAACGAGAGGGAGCTTGAGGGTAAAGCGAAACCCCGAAGACAGGCTATGGCCCGCTAAAAGGGCTGGAATAATTCCAAATAAAAGGATACTAGAACCAATCATGTAGATAATTGCCCGCTCTAGTCCTGCGTCTCCGAGAGTAAAAGCAATTAACGGTAAACCCAGATTGCCATTATTGGGTAATAGGGTTGTGGCGAGTAAACTTTTACGGGTTAAAATCGGTAATTTCAAGTAATATCCCAAAATCCAGATAATACCGTAGAGAAT
>JBEIFD010000558.1:0-3017 GCA_040382535.1 Merismopediaceae cyanobacterium | reverse complement strand
TCCTTTGTACTATAAGGGTTTGAGACTTAGTGTTACTTTTCAAGTCAAACATCTATGTGTGTGGGATTTTGCGAGTTTTGCCAAAATTTTTGCAGGCTTTTATTTTGGCAAAGGTATTGCGGAATGGATATAGCTACCCTCTTTCTGTGACCATGCAAAAAACAAATAGGTGTTGAATACATTTTCAATACATTTTTAATTGAATTTTAAGACTATTCAAGTTACAGTAAAACTTAAACGCCCTGAATAACGGCAAACCCTAGTCCGCTTGATAACATTTGCCAGTTTTTAGATGGGGAGTTAAATCATTAACCTAATTTGTCGCATTACCTGAATTCATTCAAAAAAGAACTCCATAATTCAACAGTTTTCTATGAAAATCAGCAACTTATTAAATTTGTTAGGCAAAAAAGCAGGTAAAACCAAAACTTTTGTTTTTTTGCTCTCATTAACAGCGATTAGTTTCGCTTTTCTCAATTTGCCTCTTAACTCAAATGCCGCGAATCCAGTTACCAAAGTCGAATTTGTTTCGCCCGCCTGGGTTGCCGATCGCGCGAATGATCCCAATCTGCGGGTTTTAGATGTTCGAGTAAACCCCCTAGATTATGTCACTGCCCATATCCCTAACGCCGTACTCATCGCCGATGGAACCTTTCGTGGCCCTAATGGCATCTTGCCCGTCCAGTACTGGAAAAATGATAAGCTTCAATCCCTTTTTGTTGAAGCAGGGATTACCGATAAAAGCCAAGTTGTTGTCTATTCTGACGATAAAGACGTATTGGGAGCGACCAGTGTAGCCTATTTGTTAGAGCGGGGTGGCCTTCCGAAGGTTGCTGTTCTTAATGGAGGTTTCACTGGATATAAAGAGGCTAAACTGCCTGTTACTAAAGAATTTCCTAAATATCAACCTAGCTCTTTTACCGTTCGCGATAATCCCTCGGTACGAGTAACTCTCCCACAGGTTAAAGCGGCCATCGGCAAACCTGGAATTGTCTTTATTGATCCTCGTCCACCCGAATTATTTGCGGGAGAAAAAGATGTTTGGATTCGCAACGGCCATATTCCAGGGGCAAAAAATATTCCTTGGCCTTCTTTTACCATTGGGGAAGCTAATTTTCATCAGTTAAAATCTTTAGACGATATTAAGCAATTACTCGCTAAACGGGGTATTACTCCCGATCAAGATATCATTATTACTTGTAGTACTGGGCGAGAAGCAACCTTACAGTATCACGTACTAAAACATCTTCTGGGCTATCCTAAAGTCAGGGTATATGAAGGATCTTGGACAGAATATTCCTCTATTCCCGATCTTCCTGTTGAAAAAGGACGAGATCCCGCCTTATCATGAAAATTGTCGAATTTAGTTTAAGTGTTTTGATGGGATGGGGCATGGTTAACTTTCAGGTTTTAAAGGCTGAAACCAAGGGAATCATTCCATCCGATTTATTGGCGAGTTGTGTTCCGACTCCTCTCGAAAAGCCTTCTCCATCCCCCAAACCTTCTCCTAAAACTTCTCCTAAACCATCTCCTAAACCATCGCCCTCTCCTTCTGTTAAAACTTGATAGAGGGTTACAAAGGCGCAATTAAGAATATTTTTAGCGAAGAAAATTCTATTTTCCATTTTCCTAAATCTACTCCTTTTTGTTTTTTTACTGAATTAACTTTGATTTCCTAACCCCTATGAGTAGTGCTGTCGATTCCCTAGCCCAACCCCAAACCTGGCGACCCCGCTCCCAAAAACTGGGAGTTTTTCTGATTTTATCAGTCATTGTCGGAGGTGCGATCGCGTTAGGGACTTTTGGCTGGCAACAGAGTGTCCTTTTAATTTTGGGATCTTTGTTCGGTATCACCTTGTATCATGCTAGTTTTGGGTTTGCGTCGTCCTATCGTAAATTATTTGTTTATGGCGAGACCAAGGGGATTTTTGCTCAAATTTTAATGCTGGCCCTCGCGACAATCTTATTTGCACCGATTTTAATTCAAGGTAGCCTCTGGGGACAGGAGATCCGAGGAGCCGTTGCGCCTGTTTCCGTGAGTGGAGCAGTGGGGGCGTTTTTATTTGGAATTGGGATGCAATTAGGGAGTGGCTGTGCCTGCGGGACGCTCTATACCATTGGGGGCGGCAGTAGCATTATGGTATTAACCCTATTGACCTTTGGTTTAGGGGCTTTTGGGGCAACTTTGACCGATTCTGTCTGGTCAGGCTTACCCAAAATGGAACCGATCGCCTTGGTCGAAAAATGGGGTTATTTAGGGGCTGGGATTCAATTATTGGTTTTATTGCTCATTGCAGGGATTCTTTGGCGTTATCGAAAGGTAACAATTGCTGAAATGTCCCCTAAATTTGCCAATAGCTGGATTGAGCGATCACTTTATGGGCCTTGGTCTTTGGTAACGGGGGCGATCGCCTTAGCGGTACTGAATGGATTAACCCTCATAGTTTCGGGTCGTCCTTGGGGAGTGACTTCAGGGTTTACCCTCTGGGCGGCCAAAATTGCTCGTTTTTTAGGATGGAATCCCGCTTCTAGTGAATTTTGGAGTCAGGGGTATTGGGGAGAAGCCCTGAATCGCAGTGTCTTTGCCGATGTGGTTTCCGTGACAAATTTTGGCGTGGTTTTGGGAGCGGCTTTGGCGGCCACCTTAGCGGGTCAGTTGGCTTTGAAAAAACCTGCTTCAGGTCGGGCAATTGTGGCGGCTTTGTTGGGCGGATTGTTGATGGGTTATGGGGCGAGACTAGCCTTTGGCTGTAATGTGGGTGCGTATTTCAGTGGTATTGCCTCAACGAGTTTGCACGGTTGGCTTTGGATTGTTTTTGCTTTGCTCGGAACGAAGATCGGCTTAAAATTGCGGTCGCAGTTTCAACTTCCCCTTTAGTAAGATTACTGGGGTAAAAAAAGCTTATAGGATTCGTTGTCTAGAATAATGCGTAAGCCCAACCACATCAACACAAAAGGAAAAAGCTTACTTGCATAACGACTGAGTACGAGAGCAATGCCAGGAGTTCGAGTGAGGT
>JBEIFD010000557.1:0-3018 GCA_040382535.1 Merismopediaceae cyanobacterium | reverse complement strand
TAATAAAACTTTTGGTTTTTTCGGTTGGATTTTGATTACTGCCACTCCCCCCGATCGCCTGATTTTCTGCAAAAGTTACTTTCGCGAGTTTCACCTTTCCCCCTTTCATCAACAGCCCTCCACCCATGCCTGCTGCGCCACCACTTCCATTTTTCCCCGACTCTCCTTGGGCTAACCCTTCAATAATATTTAAACTTTCGAGGGTCACATTGCCTTTTTCGATTTCAAAAACACGATGGGTTTTATTGCCACTAATGGTATCGTCACCGTTTCCTAGAATGGTTAGATCACTTTGAATTTTAGGCAAAGAACTGGTAAGAGTAATCACTCCCTTAATCGAGGATAAATCGATCACATCCGAATCTGCATTAAGGTTAGCTTGCTCTATGGCCCAGCGCAGAGATCCCGATTGATTGGTATCTTCGGTGGTTGTCACGGCAATTTTTTGAAAAGTCCCTGCATAGCTTGCCAATAATTTTCCTTGAATAATTAAAGGGGTTTCAATCTTTCCTGTAGCGATTTCTAAGTTCCAATTTCCCCCCAATTCCTGATTACCCGTTATGTCCGTCGAAGCCTGGACATCTGCCCCCGTTAAATGATGCAATTGCTGAATAAACGCTTTTCCTGTTTCATTTTCTGCCAAATTGCAACCGTACAACAGTAAATCGGCATTCGGGCTGAGATGCGATCGCCATTTTTTTAACAGAGATTGATCGCGGTTTAAAGTATCAAGATTAATATCATCTTGTCCAAATATCACATGACCTGAAGTTGCGTGGGAAATTAGATGAATCGCGTTTAAATCCTGATAGGCCGATAAAGCTTCTGTGATTTTTTGGATAGAGTTTTGTTGCTTTTCAGGTAAAACCAAAACTTCGGCATAGGGAGAATTTTTCTTAATCTGTAGAGCTAAACTTTGGAAATTTTCAGCACTTGCATCAATCACAACCAATTGATTAATCTCTGTCTCAGAAAATAAATGAGTTGCCAAGGTCAAAATGATCCACAAGCCGCAAGCCAGAATAAGGGCAAACCCAGAGGAAACTAGAGGGTTTACTGTTAGTAATTTTAAATTAGCCGTTTTCATCGTCAACCCTTCATACCCGAAACACAGAACTATCGTCAGAATAAAGCACTTAGACAGATTGAGCAATCCCTATTGGATGATTATGGAGTTATTCAATTATTGCATCAAATAAATGTGTATACATTGTGTCTTTGGATACAACAAATCAAGATTAATCCCTTAAAATTCACAAGAGACTATCAAGAATTTTATGCCAATATTCTTTATTAGGCAAGACTTGCAATGATTTTTTTGAAATTAACTTGAGTGTTAATATCCCTAGATTAAGCGAGTTAAATTTCTATTTGTTTTGCTCTTGAAAAATTTTTGTTAGTAAGTTGATGTAGCGACCAGCCCAAAACCGTTATTTTTATTTTTTAAAGATTTCCCATGACAACCGACAATCAATTATTAGAAAACGATCAATTAGGCAAAACCGAGAGTAAATTAATTTATGGATTAAACGATAAACCCCCACTTCATGAGGGCATTTTCGTTGCTGTACAGCACGTCATGGCGATTTTTGTCCCCATTGTTACGCCGCCCCTAATTATTTGTAATGCCCTGGGAGTTGATGCGACAACTACCTCCATGATTTTGGGAATGTCTTTGGCTATTTCAGGTGTTGCTACTTTTATTCAAGCCCACCGCATTGGCCCCATTGGTACAGGTTTATTGAGCATCCAAGGAACCAGTTTTTCCTTTGTTGGCCCGATTATTGCGATCGGTTTAGGGGCTAAAGCCAACGGTCAACCCATAGAATCAACTCTCGGACTCATCTTTGGACTGTGTTTTTTTGGTGCTTTACTCCAAATGATCCTCAGCCAATTTTTGAGTTTTGCCCAAAAAATTATTACTCCCCTGGTAACGGGTATAGTTGTTCTTTCTATTGGAACGACTTTAATTAAGGTAGGAATTACGGACATGGCGGGTGGGTTTGCCACGATGGGAACCGATGCCTATGGGAGTGTTCAAAATTGGAGTGTTTCCCTGATTGTTTTATTATTAATTACTTTTTTGAGTGTTAGTGCTAATCGCTATGTCCGTATGGGTTCAATTGTTATTGGCTTGATTGTAGGATATTTGATTGCACTTCCCTTGGGAATGGTAAATTTTAGTGCTTTAAATGGTTTACCGCCGATTAATTTACCCATCCCCTTTCGTTTTGGTTTAGGTTTTGATCTCATTGCTTTTATCCCTTTTGCCATCATTTATGTCGCAACCATTGTTGAATGTATGGGGGATATTACCGCGACTTGTATGGTAACGCAAGAACCGATTAAGGGAGGACTTTATTTTAAGCGGCTCAAAGGGGGGATTTTAGGAGATGGACTTAATTCTATGTTGGCATCAGTTTTTAGCACGTTTCCCAACACGACTATGAGCCAAAACAACGGATTAATTCAAATCACTGGTGTAGGCAGTCGTTATATTGGTTATTATTTGGCAGTCATTCTGATTTTTCTGGGACTTTTTCCCATTGTTGGTGGAGTTTTAAATACCATTCCTAGTCCTGTATTGGGAGGAGCAACCATTATCATGTTTGGCTCAGTTGCTGTTGCTGGACTTAATATTCTTCGGACAGTGGAAATGGATGTGCGTTCATCAATGATTGTCGCCGTTTCGTTGGCCTTTGCTTTAGGAGTAACCTTTGCCCCTGACTCCTTGGACAAAATGCCTAAGTTGATTAAAGACGTTTTTTCTTCTGGAATTTCAGCAGGCGCGGTAACCGCGTTGTTATTAAATATTATTCTTCCAGGAAAACGAGGAGGTAGTGACCATCATCATGAATAATTTAATGACAAGAAAATTGAAATGATTTCTATTGAGGAAACAACTATGATGTCTGTTCATGGATTTCCTTAACGTTTTTGGGCATGGTTAATTTCAGAACATTTTGGGGAATAATAGGGTTAATATAATTTCAACCAATGTCGGAAATCGATTATGGC
>JBEIFD010000556.1:0-3023 GCA_040382535.1 Merismopediaceae cyanobacterium | reverse complement strand
GGGGAACGGTCGGGGATATTGAGTCTTTACCTTTTTTGGAAGCGATTCGTCAATTTCGCAAAGATGTGGGGCGCAATAATGTTGTCTATATGCACGTTACGCTTATTCCCTGGATTCCTGCCGCTAAGGAAATGAAGACTAAGCCGACTCAACATTCGGTGAAAGAATTGCGTTCGATTGGGATTCAACCCGATGTGTTGGTCTGTCGCTGCGATCGCCCGTTGCATCCAGGCATGAAGGAAAAACTGTCAGAATTTTGTGATGTTTCCATTGAATCAGTGATTACCTGTCAGGATGCCAGCAGTATTTATGAAGTGCCGTTAATTTTAGAAAAAGAAGGTTTAGCCCATCAGACCTTGGCCTTGCTCAAAATGGAACCCCGTCCGCCCCATTTGGCCCAATGGGAGTCTTTAGTAGAGAAAATGCTTTCTCCCCAGCATGAAATTGAAGTTGCCCTCGTCGGGAAATATGTGCAACTCAGTGATGCCTATTTATCGGTGATTGAGGCCCTCGGTCATGCCGCGATCGCCGTTAGCAGTAAACTCAATGTGCGTTGGATTAGTGCCGAAGAATTGGAAGAAAAAGGAGCGGAAACTTGTTTAAAAGGGATTCATGCCCTGATTGTGCCTGGAGGATTCGGCATACGGGGAGTCGATGGAAAAGTTCAGGCGATCGAATATGCTCGTCAAAACAATATTCCGTTTCTGGGATTATGTTTAGGAATGCAATGTTCCGTGATTGAATGGGCCAGAAATGTCGCCCATTTAGACCAAGCCAATAGTGCAGAATTTGATCCCGAAACCCCCAATCCTATTATTAATCTGCTACCTGAACAGCAAGATGTGGTCGATTTAGGGGGAACGATGCGCCTGGGTCTCTATCCCTGCCGTTTAGCCCCCGATACGTTAGCTTTTTTGCTCTATCAACAAGAAGTCATCTATGAGCGTCATCGTCACCGCTATGAATTTAACAATGCCTATCGCAGTTTATTGTTAGAAACAGGTTATGTCGTGAGCGGTACTTCTCCCGATGGACGTTTAGTAGAAATTGTGGAATATCCCAAGCATCCTTTCTTTATTGCCTCTCAATTCCATCCCGAATTTCATTCCCGTCCGAACCATGCTCACCCCTTATTTTTAGGATTAATGAAAGCGGCTTTGGAATATCAGTCGGATAAGACTCTGATTTGATATTGGGATTGTTAGGCCCCGTAAATCCCCCAATTCTGGGGGACTTTGAATAAGCAACGAATAAAATGACTACTGCAACATTATTAATTTCCTGTCCCGACCAAAAAGGATTAGTTGCGAAAATATCTGACTGGATTTTTTCCCATAGTGGCAATATTCTGCACGCCGCTCAACATACAGATACCAGTTCAGCGTTATTTTTAATGCGGATTGAATGGGACTTAGAAACTTTTGATTTAGCCCGCCCAGATATCGCTCCAACTTTTAGTCAATTCGCAGACACTATTGAAGCGAAATGGCAGATTCATTTTTCCGATTATGTGCGTCGGATTGCGATTTTTGTTTCTAAACACGATCATTGTTTATATGACTTGATTTTACGACAGCGATCGCAAGAACTGACCGCCATTATTCCGGTTGTTATTAGTAATCATCCTGATCTTGAAAAAGTTGCCCATAATTTTGGGATTAATTATCATCAGATTTCGATTACGCCCGACAATAAAAGAGAGCAAGAAGAGCAGCAATTAGCCATACTCAAGCAATATAAAATTGATTTAGTTGTTCTGGCAAAATATATGCAGGTATTGAGTCCAGAATTTCTGACCCAATTTGATCAAGTGATTAATATTCATCATTCCTTTTTACCTGCTTTTGCGGGAGCGAATCCCTACCATCGTGCTTATAAACGGGGTGTTAAAATTATTGGAGCAACGGCCCATTATGTCACCGAAGAGTTAGATGAAGGCCCGATTATCGAGCAAGATGTGATTCGGGTTTCTCATCGTGATTCGATACAAGATTTAATTCGTAAAGGGAAAGATCTAGAACGGATTGTTTTGGCGAGGGCAATACGGCAACATTTAGAAAACCGCGTCTTAGTTTACGGAAAATCAGCTAATTCAAGATTGGGCTTACGAACGGTTGTTTTCGATTAACGATTAAAATGAATCTGTGATCGCGTCTTAACCCTTAACTCAACAAGCGATCGCTTTTTACATTGAGAGGTGATCGCATTAATAAACATCCCAAAAATCAGATAATTACAAATTCATCATGTTTAAAAGTAAAAAGGCGCGTTGAGTAATGCACCCTACAGCGATGGCGATCGCACTATGCTAATACTTCGATTTGTTTAGTTTCTACCGTCAATGGCAAACCTCGCTCGGCTCTAACCTGAAGACAAGCTGCGATCGCGTCTTCAATATTTTCTAGAGCTTGGTCTTTGGTTTCTCCTTGACTGACACAACCAGGAATACTGGGACATTCCACAATCCAAACGCCGTCTTCATCTCGATCAACGGTTACGTTAAATTTCATAGATTCGTTTTTATAATTTGGGAAATTGTTGTTGTCTAATAATGAGTTTAGCGTAGGTCGTGTTCTAAATCTGTGGATAAGACAGCTGAGAATAAATAGACTGAAGGCGTTCCAGAAACACGATCCACAGGTCGAGAACATTACCAAGAATTGTTAAGTCCCTTTGGTGTAAGGTTTTTAACGGTCGTAGATTTTGAATTGCTGCCCATATCATCTTTTTGTGCAAATACACCACTTTGCGCTAGAATAACAGACAACAAAAAAGAGGAAAAATAAACTTATGACAATATACTCACTAGACCTAAGAGAAAGGGCATTAGCATTGTATACCGTAGGCAATCTGTCAATAAGAAAAATCGCCGAAAGATTATTGATAAATAAAAGTACGGTCAATGAATGGTTAAAATTGTACCGAGAGCAAGGGAATGTAAAACCGAAACGAGTAGGTTCAACAAGAAAAAGTCAATTAGAAGACTACAAGGAAGAAGTAAAAAAGATGGTAGCAGAATATCC
>JBEIFD010000555.1:0-3025 GCA_040382535.1 Merismopediaceae cyanobacterium | reverse complement strand
TTAAGGTCAAGGTCAAGGTCTTAAGGTCAAGGGCCTTCCGCTTCACCAGACCCAAGCCCGCCCTCCACCCCATTAGGCCGCGATCGCAAAAAATACGTTCCTAATCGCAGTTTTCCCCTAAACGTTATCCCTTAGTAAAATAATTCCTATAAGAGTAATTATCGGAATAAGAAAACCTTCACCCCTTATCTAGCAAGGCTTTGGCTACTACCGATTTTTCCGACGAAATTCAGACGGCTTCATTGCATTGGGATTTTTCCATACCCCTAAACGCGATCGCAAGCTTTCGATCAACTATGAAAATGTGTGAAAATACTCTTGACAATTCCATAAAAAGCATATAAAAACTTATATCTCTTTCACCTGAACCCCTATGAACTTTTCCACAGAACACTGGGCATCACACGATCGCGGTAAGAAAAAACGGGCTGAAATTTTAGCTTATCTCTCAAAATATCCCGATGCTAAACCTCAAGAACTAGCGGAATTAGTGGGACTGTCCGTCTACCAAGTCAGAAGACATTTATCCACTATTCACCTAGAGCGCGGAATTCAATCGCTGGCCGTTGCATGAATCCTTGCAATTTGTTCAATTCCTACAGTTTCCTATTGGTGCTTATCCCTTAGTAAAACTGAATGTCCAGATGAAATTATATTTTTAGAAAACAAAAATCTTTCCTAGAAAAGTCTCTATAGGATAAAAACATTATTAATTTATTTGGAGAAATTCACTATGAACTTTGCAATCACTGGAAACACTAAAGATGAAGTTTTACAAGCTTTGATGGAGAAATTCGGGTTTGGTAAAACTACTGTGTATAAACGGTTTGGGCAATTAGACATTTCAATCGCTAAACATGGTGGAGTTTTCGGCTTAACCCAGGAAGACCTAGACAATATGGAGGGGCTGGAGAAGTGGATCGAAGATGGAAAAACCATTGGTTCCTATCCTGTGATCGCGAACAAATCAGCAATTATTCAATCCAACGGCGGTGAACTTGACGAGGCCGCAACCTTCCTACACAGTGAAGAAGTCGATTCTAATGGTGAACTTTTACAGCTAATCAGAGCAGGTCAGGAGAAAGGAGCGGGTGTTTTACTTGCTCAAAATATAATCGCTCAAAATGTAATCTCTAACCCTGATTTATTGCCTGATGATCTGCGAGATATGGTTAGTCGTTCTGAGGCCGCGATCGCCCCAAAGTCAGTCAATCCTATGGAGTACGCGAGTCGGTTTCTACAGATGACCCAGGAACCCCAAGCGGCTTAAAAGTTTATCGTCAAGCAGAACTGGATAGACTCACAGCTTCTCTCTTAGCAGGTTCTCAAATCCTTGTGGTAAGCAATGAGGGAATGGGCAAAACTTTCTTAGCTAATCAAATCTATGAAAAATTACTAAGGGATAATTTCTCTGTTGTACTCATTCAGCCTGCTACGAGTAAACAAATGATCTGCGAGATTGCCGATTCCCTGGGAGTTTCTACCAAAAATTTAGAGGGCCGAAGCTTAACCACTGACAGCCTTAAACCAGCGATCGCCCAATTCCTATCTGCTAACACTGCCATCCTAATTTTTGAAGATGCTCATCTCTATGAACCAAAGTTTCGACAATGGCTAAAAGCTCTCAAGAAAGAAGGAGTCCCTTTACTGCTCACGGCCACTAATCCCCCATCAACTGATATTTTTCTCAATTTACCCAGGATAAAATTAACCCCTTTACCTGACTATTGCATCAGAGATTTGTTAGAGGAAACCGCGATCGCTAGGGGAATAATGCTTAAATCTTCCGAATTTTCTAAACTTTTGGAGAGAACGGGCGGCAATCCATTGTTAGCAGTTAGGGCCATCGAGGAGCAGTTACTAGGCTTAGAGATTGAAACAAGTGATCAAAAAGATTTGTATTTTGACATCACCTGGTTAATCGGTTTAGTAGCCATTATCTTTATCTGTTTAAGGTTTATTGGTTTGGGGACTAGCAATCAAACACTCTATATTTTTTCAGGTATCGCCGCCGCCATAACTATGGGATTCACTATCGCTATGAGAAGTTTACCCAGGGAGAGTAACCGCCTATGATGACCGTCACTCATTTACTACTCGGAAGCTTGGCAACTGGCCTATTTCTCCAAACACCAGAGCCAGAAATACTATTAGTCGGGGCCATCGCGTCACTTTTGCCAGACGTTGACATCAGCACATCCCCAGTCGGTAGAATCCTTTTCCCCATTAGTCAATTCTTAGAAAAGCGGTTTTCTCATAGGTCGGCCACTCATTCAATTGTGGCATCAGCATTACTCGCAGTTATCAGCTATGGAGTCGCGATCGCCTTCAAAGTGGATTTAAACTTTATTCATGCCCTAAATATTGGTTATTTTGCAGGATGGTTTGCAGATTGTTTCACTAAGTCAGGTGTCCAGATGTTCTATCCCTTGCCTAACCGATGCGTTTGCCCTGCTAATAGAGAATTGAGACTTTCAACAGGTTCAACTCAGGAATATTTTTTAATTGGCATTTTAATCGCGATCGCATTTTGGATATTTCAGATTAACTCAGACGGCGGTGTGATGACTGCCTTTAATAAGGTAATAGCCGCGCCTAGTGGAGTAACAGAACTTTATAACAAAGAGGGTGGTAATCATATCGTTTATGCCAATTTGGAAGGGGTTTATGCAAGCGATCGCACTCCTGTTAAAGATAGATTCTTGATTATTGGAGTCAGTGGAAATGATTTTATTGTCGAAAAAGATGATCAGCTATTCAAGGCAGGAAACGACCCTGATTCAACCATTATCACAAAAAGAATTACTGGGGAAGTTGGCGATATTTCTATCACTGAGTCAGAGGCGATCGCGTTCAACGAAGACGATGTTAATCCCTTAGTAAAATTTGCTGATAAACAAGCTTATGTTACAGGAACTCTAGAAGTCGATGACCCTGAATCTATCCGAGTTTTGCCCAATTTGAGAGAATATCAATCAATCCTAGTAAATGGCAGTACGGTTACTTTCTCGTTTGCTCCTATTGA
>JBEIFD010000554.1:0-3033 GCA_040382535.1 Merismopediaceae cyanobacterium | reverse complement strand
ATCTTTGGCTCTGGAAATAGCCTTAGTTAAATCGGGCTTTTTCATGGATTGATTGCCTCCTGAAGCCATTGCCATAGTTGGGTGATTTCTTGAGCCGCTTTACTGGATTTCGAGAATTCAGTTACCCCCATGCCTTGAACTGCCGCATTCTGGAAATCAGAGCGAAAACGGACAGCGATCGGAACAATAGGAATTCCTAATCCTGCCGCTTCCAACTCCTGAATTAGCTCGGTCGCCTTGGCATTGGGATGAAGATGATTCAAAACGATCACGGCGGGTTTACCCGTGACTTGAATAGCCGACAGGGTGGTAGAAACCGAATCTAATTCAAACTGCCCGTAACGTAGGACGACCAAGACAAAATCAGAAGCTTTCATCACCTCAATCACTCCCGCATCCAAGGTTCCAGGCGTATCAATAAAATTCCATTCGGTGTTAGTGGTTTGAAGATAAGCCGCCGCTCGTTTGGCAGCGATGGAAATCACTTGGGGATAAAGTTGGGAACGGCGATCGCTCCAGTCAGCTAAGGTCGCTTGATCATCACAGTCCAGAACCGTTGAATTGACCGCAAGCACAGCGAGGTTAGCACAGATTGTACTTTTACCCACTCCCCCCTTACGACTCACAATTGCGATTGTTTTTGGCATAATTTTTCTACTATTCATCACTCACCGTTCTGCGTTAAGAATACCGCTTGACTTCTCGTTATAGGCCAAAAGAGTCCAGCGTACTAAAACCTTTGCTATAACGATCATACAGATACTCTTTACATGAGTTAAGATTTTGCACTTTGGATCTTTAACATCCATCGAACCAAAAACATTCCCCAATCGAATTGGCTATGCTCATGTCAGCAGTCTCGATCAAAATCTTGATTCGCAGATAGATGCTTTGAAGCAAGCTGGTTATCTTAAAATTTTTACTGACAAGTTAACTGCTCCGCGAATGAATGCAAAGAAATGTTAGTTCATCACTCCAACACGAGAAATAAAATTAAGAATTGGCTATACGGACTTTAAACTGCGCTGTTAAATAAGCTGAAAGCGTTTTTCTACAAGCTTTCTAGCGATTAGATACTTAAAAGTGCTGAATAAATTTATATAACGCTCTTTATGAGGGTGCAAAATCATCAAAACCCTTATCTCGTAAGGGTTTTAGCTCCTAACAGCATTTTTAAAATTTTTGATATAAAATCAAGGAATGATTTTTATGATTTATGGATGAATATCCAAACATTGGAAGAGGGATTTTATAGAGCTTACAGAGAAGTTCAGAGCTTTTTGGGTAATTCCATCAATCAGTCACTAAAAGTGGATATTTTTCTTTCGAACGCTAAAAAGCTTTAAATTCACTCTTTATGTATATTTTCTTGACTCTTATCCGCTAAATTGGGCTTATTTGTACGACTTGTAAGAATTACAGGCGGTTTGGGCTGACGGGATTCTTCTGACTCCGATGACTTTTTGAATTTTTGGGGTTTAAGGTAAGGAGGAATGTCTGTTGTCGGCTCTTCTAACAAATTGCTTACTGTCAATTCTTCGGTTTCAGGGGAAAATATTACCTCTAACTGACAACTGACAAAAATAGCGTTTAGGGTAGTCTTTCTTCTCTTTGAGATCGGGATCGTACTGAAAGGCTTTTACTGGTGCATCTTGCCATTGCAATGGCAAGTGTAAGGGTTTACAGTGATCGTAGTTTCCTCGGCTTTGATTGCGATAAACTATTAGCACAGGCTCGGCTAAGAAGGACAGTTTTTGCCAAATTCCCCGTACTTTGAAATGGTTTACTTGAGAGTTTTTAGGACACTGGGTTAATACGGCTACTACGGTAAAACCGATATTCCACAAAACCTCTTCGTTTTGGATGTTAAACTTCCAGCTAGGATAAACCCGTAGATACACTTCTTCTTCGTTTCCCACAAAGCTTTTTACACGACTTCTTGGGCCAAACAAAGAATAGGTTTGCTCTCCCATTTGTAAAACATAGAAAGACCCCTGTTCTAGAATTTTTCCCTTTACCAGACCAAAGGCTTGGAAGATAGGAGCTTTTTCTTCAGGTTTCGTTTTATTTGAGTTTTCTGATTGATTTTCAGAAACAGGTGTTTCTGGGGATATTTTTGCTTTCTTTGTCTTTTTTTTCTGGGCTTTGACTGGATTGGATTCTAATATCGGTACTATTTCTGGTAATTCTACTGGGGATTCAATGAATTCTTGTATTACTGGTTCTTTTATTTCTGCGATAGGATTTTTTTCTACGGCTTGCTTCTCTTTTGTCTGGCTGTTAACTTTCTTTTTCTCATTTTTCTTTTTAGAAGAAACTTCAAGGTCTGTTGACTCGCTCAGAATTGTTTCTTCTACAACAGTAGCTTTTTTGATTTTTCGGATTTCGATGGGCATAAAGCTTTTAGTTGGGTTTTTTCTATTTCTATGTTCTAGCGTAATTTAAGCAATGGTAACATTTTTTAGAAGACACAAAGGTATTGCTTCTCAAAAACTAAACCCAATGTCCTACAACTACTCGCACTGTTCCATCTTCTAGGGTTTCCTCGGCTTCCACATTAAATCCCTGTTCTTCGACGGACTGCATCAAGGTTTTATGGGCATAGCGTTGACTGATTGCATTCACAAATTCGGTTTCATTGATCTTGGCTCCCCAGAAGTCGGCGACTAATTCGTACTGCTCTCCGCTACGCCGAAAACCCAGATCATAGCCGTTACTTTGACGAATAACATATTCTGCCTGGGTCTTGTTGCCCTGATAACCCCGCACTGCTACATTCTGCTCTACCTGATGCCCCAATTCTCGTAGGGTTTCGGCAAGGATTTCTCCATTTTTGATTTGAACTTTGATGCTGGTAAAGTGGGACATGGCTTTAGGGGGTTAAAGTAATCGGGGCACTGGTATCGTCTAATTGGAGGCTAGAAAGTTTGCAATACAAGAGGTTCAACAAAGCAGGCGAATTTGGAGTAAGTCCTCCCAAGTTAATCCTTTTTCAATGATACCGAGAGCTACAGCGGGAACTTTTCTAGTAGT
>JBEIFD010000553.1:0-3036 GCA_040382535.1 Merismopediaceae cyanobacterium | reverse complement strand
CTAATGGGACAGTTGGACCAGAAATGTCGATTAATGTCAGTCCTAAAAATTCGGGTATTCTCAAAAGTTTATTGGTAAAAGAAGGCGATCGCGTCGAAAAGGGCGAACTTTTAGCCCGCATGGATGATTCTAATTTACAGGGTCAACTTCTGCAAAATCAAGGTCAACTGGCGGAAGCTGAAGCCAATTTAGCCAAAGTCAAGACGGGCAATCGTCCCCAGGATATTGCCCAAGCCCAGGCCACTCTTGCTGAAGCTCAGGCAAATCTGCAACGTCTCAAGGCAGGAAACCGCATTCAAGATATTTCCCAATCTAAAGCTCGATACGATAGTGCCATTAGCAGTAAAAAACAGGCAGAAATTGTTTTTCGGCAAAATGAACAACTTTACCGACAAGGGGCGATTTCTGAACGAGATTGGGAAAGTTCCCGTTCCCAGCTTGATATTGCCAAAGCTCAAGTCCGAGAAGCTCAACAAGCCCTAAATTTGCAAAAAGTTGGCCCCCGTCCAGAGGATATTGCCCAGGCTCAGGCGATCGTTGAACAAAAACAAGCGTCTCTTTCTCTGGTAAAAGCGGGTTCTCGCACTGAAGATATTGCCCAAGCTCAAGCTCAGGTGATGGCGGCTAAGGGGAGTTTAAAGACGATTCAAGCGCAGATAAAGGATATGGAAATTCGCGCTCCTTTTGCGGGGATTGTCACTCGTAAATTCGCTGATCCAGGGGCGTTCGTCACGCCAACAACGGCAGGAAGTGCGGTTTCTTCGGCGACTTCTTCTTCGATTCTTTCCCTGGCTTCCCAAAACCAAATTGTTACCAATGTTTCGGAAAGTAGTATTTCTCAGATGCGTTTAGGACAAAAGGCGACGATTAAAGCCGATGCCTATCCTGATAAAACTTTTGTGGGCCGAGTGACACAGATTTCTCCTCAATCGATTGTGCAGCAGAATGTGACGAGTTTTGAGGTAAAAGTGGAAATTCTGGATGATTCCCAAAATTTATTACGCTCTGGGATGAATGTTCAGGTGGAGTTTGAGGCTGGAAAGTTAACGGATATTTTGGTGCTGCCGACGGTGGCGATTGTTCGGGAAGCGAAGGCTACGGGGGTTTATTTGTTGAAAAATGGTCAGCCTGAATTTGTGCCGATTACGACGGGAATAACGGTCAATGATAAGACGGAAGTGCGATCGGGTTTACAAGAAAAGGATCAAATTTTGATTACTTTTCCTGATGGTAAACGACCAGTTTCCAGAATTCCAGGTGCGTCAGGAATGCCAGGGGGCAGACCTTAATTAGATTATTTAAGCGATCAACAATTTTAGTCTTGAAAAAGTCATGAATTCTCTACAAATTTACCTACAAACAATTCAAAAAATTTATCAAACCCAAAAGGCGACGGAGCATAGTTATCGTCCTGCTTTACAGGAGTTTATTCAATCCTTTGGGGATAAGCTCACGGTTACGAATGAACCCAAAAGAATTGCCTGTGGTGCGCCCGATTTTGTGATTAGTCAAAATTTACAAGAATTGGGCTACATAGAGGCGAAAGATATTGGAGTTTCGTTAAAAAAAGAAGAAAAATCGAATCAAATTAAGCGATATTTAGGGGCTTTAGGGAATCTAATTTTTACGGATTATTTAGAGTTTCGTTGGTATGTGGGCGGTGAATTTCGATCTAGTGCTAGTTTAGGAACTTTCGATAAAAAGGGAAGTTTTAAAGCGGATATAGAGGAACAAGCGCAGGTAGAAATTTTAATTAAGGGTTTTCTGGAAACTGAAGCTCCTCAAGCGAAAACTCCGAAAGAGTTGGCGAAAAAGATGGCAGATTTAGCCCAGTTAATTCGGGATGCGATCGCGATCAAACTCCAAAATGCAAAAGAGGGAATTTTATTTGATCAATATCAATCGTTTCAACAGGTTTTAATTCGGGATTTAACGCGAGCTGATTTTGCAGATATGTATGCCCAAACAATTTGTTATGGTTTATTTGCAGCGCGGTGTAATACGAAAACGCCCCAGGATTTTTCACGGAAAACGGCGGCCTATGCGTTACCGAAAACCAATCCTTTTTTACGCGATATTTTTGATAAAATTGCAGGGATTGATCTGGATGAAAGTATTGCTTGGGCGGTAGATATTTTAGCAAATATTTTGAAGTTGACGGATATGGAGGCAATTTTAAGAGATTTTGGGAAACGAACCCGCAGGGAAGATCCTGTTGTCCATTTTTATGAGACGTTTCTAGCAGAATATGATCCGAAAATGCGTCAGTCGCGGGGGGTTTATTACACACCTGAGCCAGTAGTTTCCTATATTGTGCGGAGTGTGGATTATATTCTCAAAGAAAAGTTTGGGATTAAGGAGGGTTTAGCGAGTAAGCAAAAGGTTTTAGTCCCAGATCCCCAAGATCCGACAAAAAATATTGAAGCCCATCAGGTTTTAATTCTTGATCCTGCGGTGGGAACGGGAACGTTTTTGCATGGGGTGATTGATCATATTTATGAGAGTTTTAAGAATAAAAAAGGAGCTTGGTCAACCTATGTTAGTGAGCATCTTTTACCGCGTTTGTTTGGCTTTGAGTTGTTGATGGCTCCCTATACGGTGGCGCACATGAAGTTGGGGTTACAGTTACAGGAATTAGGTTATGAGTTTGATTCTGATGAACGGTTAAAAGTTTATTTAACGAATACTTTACAAGAGGCTTTTCAAATTCCGAATGTATCGGGTTTTATGACTCGTATTCGAGATGAAGCTGAAGCGGCAAAGGAGGTTAAACAAGACCGTCCTGTAATGGTGGTTTTAGGCAATCCGCCCTATTCCTATGAGTCAACAAATACTGATCCCTGGATTGTGAATTTAGTTAGGGATTATTATCAAGTGGATGGTAAACCGTTAGGCGAAAGGAATCCGAAAGGTTTATTAGATGATTATGTAAAGTTTATTCGTTTTGCTCAACATCGAATTTCTGAAACGGGTTATGGGGTTGTTGCTTTTATTACCAATCATGGTTATCTGGATAATCCAACTTTTCGAGGAATG
>JBEIFD010000552.1:0-3037 GCA_040382535.1 Merismopediaceae cyanobacterium | reverse complement strand
ACTGATCCTAAAACAACATAACGCCAACCGCCGATCATTTTTTCAGAAGAAACAATGCCTAAATAGCCTAAAATTAATTGGATAACGGGAATTTGAAAGGTTAAACCCGTACTCAGCATTAAGAGTAAAACAAACTCAAAATAACGGTCAATTGACCAGAGTTGCTCGACCACATCCTCACCGTAGCTGATAAAAAAGTTGAGGGCGGCGGGAATCAGGGCGAAATAAGCAAAGGCTAATCCAACAAAAAAGAGGACACTGGAACCGAGGACAACAGGGCCTAAGAGGCGACGCTCTCGGCGGGTTAGACCAGGCAAGACAAATTGAATGATTTGGTAAAGAATGAAGGGACTGGCGATGAGAACCCCACTGTAACCCGCCACTTTGATCGAAACAAAGAAGAATTCTCCAGGAGCCAATTGGAGGAATTTAACATCCTGGGCGGGCAATTCTAAGGCTCTGACCAGGGGTTTAACCACGATAAAACAGCCCACCATCCCCACTGCGATCGCGCCTAGAGAATAAAAAATGCGTAATCGAAATTCTTCCAGGTGATCGAACAGAGACATTTCTACCTCATCAGGCAGTTCATCCAGAAAGGTTTCGGGAGTTGGCTCTTGAGTGGTGAGGCGTTGGGTTTCGAGTTCTGTGGGGGGCATAGTTTCCAGGGTTAAATCCGCGATCGGTTAACCTATTCTAGCTAAATGTCGCTCGTCAAACTTGAAGCATCCCCGCCTTACCGATGAAATTATCAACGAGTCATCGTAAAAAGTTTATTGACTCACCGAAGGCTGACGGACAAAACTAGGTAAATCAACGCAACGACGGCTTTTGGGTTCGGAGGGATGGATCGCAAAACTGAGAAAGGAGCGATCGCGTTTAGAGGGGGATTTTTCTATTGGTTTAGAAGCAGAGGTTTCAGGTTCAGTCGATTCAACAAGACTGGATTCGGCAATAGTCGTTTCAACCGAAGCAATAACTTGCTGGCTGTCGTTTATTTCCCAAATGTCATCGCTTGGCATTAATCCTGAATTTTCTGCCGTAACGGGAGTTATTTCTGGAATCGGCGAGTTTACCTCTGGATGATCATTTTTATCGGGAAATTTAAACGGTGTTGTCTCGTTGGTTATGGTTTGGGCTGACCAGGGTTGAATCGGCGTGACTTGTCCTGTCAGAGAAGCGATCGCGTTAGCAATATCCGAAGATGGATTGAGATTGGGCATAGCTAGACACTGTTCTAGGGCCGTTTTGTACTGAATCGCGTACCGTTGCTGGCGTTGGAGACGGGTACGGACTTCTTCTAATTGTTGCTCTAGCACCTTAATTTGATGACCCTTTTCCTCACAGTTCTCCTGCAATAGGGAACATTCTCGCTCTAATTCAGCAGTCCGTGCTTGGCTGGCCGCACTTTTTTCCGTTAGGGTTTCGACTTGCAATTGTTGACGCTGGGCTTCTTCTTGGTAAACCTGAAATTCTGCAACGGTATAGGCCAAATGTTCCTGAACTTTACTTAATTCTTCCGCCTGTTGGGCAATTAACTGATCGGTACTTTGCGATCGCCTAGTCTTGGCCTCTAATTGTCGTTCCGCTTCAGTGATAGCTTCTTTATAAACTGAAATTTCCTGAAGTAAATCCTGATGTTCTACTAAAAGAGGCGGCGTTAACACTGAAACCGCAGAAACTTCGGGCGATCGCGAAACCGCTTCTGGGATCACCTCCCATAAATTTTCTGAATCATCGAATAAAGGAGCCGATTCATCGGTCTTAAACGTCAAATGACTAAAAATATCCTCTAAAGATTCCAAATTTTGCTGAACCTCTCCCTCCGCCAAACTAGACGGGACTCGCTCAACATCAAAAAGAGAAGTCAATGACTCCGAGGATGGTTCGTCTTCAGAAAACAAGGAGAAAAAGTCAGAATTACTCATAGGGGATTAGGCGGTCTAACATTGGCTTGATATAACCAGTAGATGACATTTACCCCGATTTGGTTTCCTATCCCGACAAATCCCATTAAAATGAATCTTTGGTTAAGAAATATTAAGCTGTCGAGAAAACTCATGGGAGAAAAACTCAGTCAATTGTTAGAACCGATCGCCGCCTGGTTTAGTAGTTTCGGTTTACCAGAGGTGATCACCCATTGGGGACATCCCGTCATGATAGGAACGGTAATTTTTGGAATGGGAGGTTATGTCGCCTACGCAGGTTGGCAAAGCCGTTTAAATCCCGATGCCGAAATTGCCGCGAAAAATCGTACC
Organism: Merismopediaceae cyanobacterium; assembly: GCA_040382535.1. Taxonomy (GTDB): domain Bacteria; phylum Cyanobacteriota; class Cyanobacteriia; order Cyanobacteriales; family Microcystaceae; genus Snowella. Next base: position 779 of record JBEIFD010000552.1, on the reverse strand, counting down.
GATCACCGTAAATTAGCTCCCTGGATGTTTTTATTCCTCGCCTTGGGTTATACGGGCGGTATTTTATCCCTGGTCATGCAGAAACATTCCCTCCTAGAAAGTCCTCACTTTCTGACGGGTTCCATTGCCCTATTACTTTTAGCGACCAATGGAATGATTTCCCTCTTTGGCTTTGGTGGTTCTCAAAAGGAAACCCTCCGTTCTGTCCATGCCTATTTAGGGGTGGGAATTATGGTGTTGCTCATTGTTCATACCGCTTTTGGTTTAAGTCTCGGTTTTTCCCTTTCGTAAATCCTTAGCCGTTAAATTCCCTAGAATCTTGATTTTTCAGGGTTTTAGGGATTTAATCTTTCAATATAAAAAATATACGCTCAAAAAGGCGATCGCGCCGAGTTTGTATTGCCAACAATCAGAATGTATGGACAGAGAGAAATAGACTAAACTATAAATTATATCAACTGTAGAGAAAGAAGCACGTTATGACATCTAATCGCATTGATCAATTTCAAGAAGCATTTCGTAATTTACAGTTACAACCGTTAGTAACACCGACAGAAATCAAAAAATTTCGGGTGGAATATAGTGAAGAATTACTAGATGAATTAGAGCAACGTATTTTAGATTGTAATGATTACAATAATCAACTCATTTTTGCAGGACATCGCGGTTGTGGAAAATCTACTTTATTAACGGAGTTTTCAGAGCGAATCAATCATAATTATTTATCGGATTCGCGGCAGATTTTCACTTCACACCAGTTAAGCAACAAAGCAGGCTGT
>JBEIFD010000551.1:0-3047 GCA_040382535.1 Merismopediaceae cyanobacterium | reverse complement strand
TGTGGATACGGAACCAACTTTTGTGTCTGAGCGGTTGAAAACTTGACTTAGACCCACTGACAATGGCAAAAAGGGGTAGCGTCCTGAATCTGTGGATAAGACACTTTCTTATGAATAGATTGACTGCTTTCCAGAAATATGATCCACAGGTCTAGAACACGATCGCCCTTAAATCTAATTGATCCTTTACTTGGAGGCACTTTAAAGATAGAGTGACTGTTTTGAATCCTCAATTTCAACAATGAAGTTTAAACTCACTCGTTTACTTTCTCTCAACATTGTTCTGACTATCCCTTTTGTTATGCAATTGGTTGGTGTTGGGGGAGGGATTAGCTGGTTGGCTGATCACAGTGCGCATCTGTTGGTTGATAATCTAACTCTTTCACTGTTAGAAGATATCGGCGATCGCCTTCAAACAGAAATCGATCACTTTTTAGCCAAACCGATTGCCATCACCGAGGAGCATCAAAATTTAATTGACTTAGGAATACTCAATCTTAATGACCTAGAACCGTGGGGCCCTTATTTATACAAACAATACCTGAACTATCGTCATGATTTTCTCACAGGGTTTCTTATTAGTAATCAAATCAATGAATTTCGTGCGGCGGGTCAAACCTATACCAAGCAAGGTAAGAGAGTTCAAGGATTAGCGCGAGCAGGAAAAAAAACGCAGTATCGCTACTATGGCTACACTTCCATAGACGATTATCGACAGGAACGAAATAAACGGTTAATGGTTGACTACTTTAAAGCGACCCAAAGACCCTGGTATAGCAAAGCTGCAAAAACAAGAAAAATACAATGGACTCCCTTATTTACCCCTAAAATTAATCAAAAAAATTTAGTGATTAACTTTTCCCGTCCCCTCTATAATGCCGATCGCACTCAATTATTAGGGGTGACCTCTATACAGCTAGATATAGCCTATCTCAATCAATTTTTGCAATCCCTTAAAATTGGTCGCACTGGCAGTGCATTTATCGTGGATCAAAATGGATATTTAATTGCAAATTCTAATGGACAAAATCAGGTAAAAGTCATTAATGGCAAAGCCGTTCCTTTATTGAGTAATCAAAGCTCTAATCCCATTATTCAAAAAATCTCAAGTGATCTCATTAATTTTCCCAAGTTTCAAAAACAGTATTTTTCTACATTTTTTATCAATAAACAATCTTATTTCGTTTTAACTCTTCCAATTCAGCAAAACAATGGACTTCAATGGTTAGCAGTCATTGTAATTCCACAGGCTGATTTGTTAAGCGAAATTTGGCAGAATCAACGTCTCACCTTTCTTCTATCCAGCCTAGCTTTATTGATGGCGATTATTATTGGTTTGATTTCGGCTTATTACATTACCCAACCCATTATTAGCCTTAGTCGGGCGACTTTAGACCTAGCGGGGGGAAGTTGGCAACAGTCTCTTAAAATAAGTCCTGTAACAGAACTTAAAAACTTAGCTCAAGCTTTTAACCAAATGGCAAGCCAACTCCAAAACTATGTTAAGAAGCTTCAGACTCAAGAACAACAGTTGCGGCAGTTTTTAGAAGCAATACCCATAGGTGTTACAGTTTATGATTCGCAAAAAAAACAAATCTTTATTAATAATCAAGGAATAAAATTTTTAGAGATGAATATTCCTTCTATGCAGAGAAATATTCAGCTAACCCTTCAGGGACAATCGTTTCATATTAATGATTTAGTAACTAATGTTAATAAAAAAAATATTGCGATTGAGATTTGGGCAAAGCCCATTTATGATGAAGTAAATAATATTGTTTTTGCCATTTTTATTTTTGAAGACATTACAAAACGAAAACAAGCTGAAAGGCTACTAAAAAACTATAACAAGAGCTTAATTCAAGAGGTTAAACAACAAACGATAGAACTTGCCGATGCTAAAGAAAAAGCAGAGTCCGCCAATCGAGCCAAAAGTCTTTTGCTAACCAACATGAGTCATGAGCTAAAAACCCCACTTCATGCAATTTTAGGATTTACTCATTTAGTTATTAATGACCTAGATTTTCCCAAAAAGTTAATTCCATCTCTTAATATTGTGCAAACAAACGGGAGACACTTATTTTTGTTAATTACCAATATTTTAGATCTAGCCAAAATTGAAGCTGGGCAATTATCCCTACAGCCTCAATCTGTTAATTTTATTGACTTTATTGAAGAAATACAACAAATTTTCCAACTAAGCGCCCAAACAAAAAATCTGGACTTTGAAATCCGTTATCTAACGCCTTGTCCCCCAGTCATTCGAGTTGATACCACAAAGTTACGACAAATACTTTTCAACTTACTGAGTAATGCTTTTAAATTTACAACGCTAGGAAGCGTCTCAGTTGCAATTACCTGCGAAATTTTCGATAGGGAAAATGCCATCCTAATTTTTCATATTGAAGATACTGGTACAGGCATTACTGAGTTAGATAAAGCGTCAATTTTTCAGGCATTTTATCGTGGCAATAGTCCTAATTCTCTAATTGACGGAATGGGTTTAGGGCTAAACCTTACTCAGCAGTATGTTCAACTTTTGGGGGGCGAGATCATGTTAGAGAGCGAAGTACAACAAGGAACTTGTATTTATTTTTACCTGCCTGTTAAAATTTTAGAGACAGAAACGCAATTTAATTTTACTCTATCTAGTATGCAATCTGTAAAACCAGAAAAATCCAATCAAAGGATACCATTAGTATTTGAAGATATTAAAAATCTTTCTCCCCAATGGTGTCAAGTTTTTTATGAAGCTTTGACCAATCTCGATGACCGTAAAATGTTAGCATTACTCGTAGAAATTCAACCTCAATACCCTGAGTTAGCCCAGTCACTAGAAAAATTAATTAATGCAGTTGAAATTCAGCTATTGATCGATCTCTTTGCCTCCTTCTCACTAGAAGATAATCGTGAATTTTGACCTAAGTAGCTGGTTGCAATTAAATTAAAATGTGGGATGGGCATCCTGCCTGTCCACAGGCTAGAAGCCTGTTCTACGATCTAACAATTAATTAAGCCCACTTACTTAAGGGATTTAAAATTAAGTT
>JBEIFD010000550.1:0-3051 GCA_040382535.1 Merismopediaceae cyanobacterium | reverse complement strand
GCTCAAAATTCATGCACTTTGCTGGAAAATTATCGCTTAAAATTCAGAACCAACTTCCGAAGCCACCATTTTTCTACCTGTGTGGCATCTAGAATCGATTTGGAGACTTATTCAGCAGACCCTATGTATTTTATCAACAAAAAACCCCGCACAAGACGGGGCAGCAAGAGGTAATCGTTATCAACTTCCCTATGGTTTTAAGGAAGACTGGGCGTAGTTCACCAAACTGGCACTGACGTAATAACCGTAGCCGTCTAATTTGTTTTGTTGGGCGATGCGGCTGGGGTTATTGACGAGTTCACCAATGCCAAGGCTGAGAAGCATTACGGAAACGGCGGCGATCGCGTAGTTGCGGATAACTTGGGTGGTAGGGGTGGTGGTGGTGGTTGATAACATGATGTTCTCCTGTTTCTCTTGCTATCTTTAGAATAGGTCGAGACCAAAGGGATGTCAGTCCCAAAAAACGTGTCGTTTCAAGGGTTTCAGCCATTCTCTTTAGGGGGGCAACATCGAAATAAAGGGAATAAATATCATCTAACATGGAAGCCTATTCGACATCATCCCCATCATCCTCAAACCTGAATCACCCTTAAAGGAACCAGGTCTGTTGTACCCTAGAAATAACCGCATTTTTCCTGAGCAAATGAGTTTTAGTAGCGAGTTTGAATTACTCCTGAGAGCCTGTTATCCCCTGATTTACATCCCTACTCCCGAAGAAGAACGGGTTGAAAGGGCGATCGCAGATTGTGCCAAACAATTAGGCGGTCGCGCTGTCTATCTGTGGGATTTTGTCGAAGGCTATCAGGATAATCCCAACAACGAAAATGTCGGTAAGCGGAACCCTTTACAAGCCCTAGAATTTATCGAAAAACTGCCCGATAAAGTGGGCGGAGTCTTCATTTTGCGAGACTTTCACCGTTTCTTGGAAGATGTATCTGTCTCCCGTAAACTCCGAAACCTAGCCCGCAAGCTCAAATCCCAACCCAAAAATCTGATTATTATCGCGCCCCATCTCCAAATCCCGACGGAATTAACCGAAGTCCTGACCGTTGTTGACTTTCCCCTGCCCAGTGGTAGCGAAATTAAAACTGAAATTCAACGACTGATCGCCTCAATGGGTCAATCTCTCGACAATAAATTATTAGACGAACTCACGCGATCGGCCCAGGGATTATCTTTAGAACGAATTCGCCGCGTCCTCACCCGTTGCCTCGCCAGTCATGGACAAATTGAACCCGAAGATGTAGAACTGATTCTCGAAGAAAAACGCCAATCCATCCGCCAGACCCAAATTTTAGATTTTCACCCCGCAACGGAGCAAATCACCGATATTGGAGGCTTAGATAATCTCAAGGACTGGTTATTGCGTCGGGGTAGTGCCTTTAGCGAAAAAGCAAGGGCCTACGGTTTACCCCATCCACGCGGACTTTTATTAGTCGGTATCCAGGGAACGGGTAAATCTCTGACTGCCAAAGCCATTTCTCACCACTGGCACTTACCCCTATTGCGTTTAGATGTGGGGCGATTGTTTGCAGGATTAGTAGGAGAATCGGAATCTCGGACGCGACAAATGATTAGTCTCGCTGAAGCTCTAGCTCCCTGCGTTCTCTGGATTGATGAAATTGACAAAGCCTTTGCAGGAATCGAGGGAAAAGGGGACGGCGGAACCACCAGTCGCGTATTTGGAACTTTTATTAACTGGTTAGCGGAAAAAACGACCCCTGTATTTGTTGTTGCTACAGCCAATAATATTCAAGCTTTACCACCAGAAATGCTCCGCAAAGGCCGTTTTGATGAAATATTCTTCGTTGGTTTACCCTCCCAAGAGGAACGAGAAGCCATTTTTAACGTCCATTTATCTCGATTGCGTTTGCACAATATTAAAGACTATGATATTAAACGCCTTGCCTACGAAACCCCTGATTTTTCGGGGGCCGAAATAGAGCAGACGTTAATTGAAGCAATGCACATTGGTTTCAGTCAAAATCGAGACTTTTTTACCGATGATATTCTAGAAGCTGCTAGTCAGATTATTCCCCTAGCACGCACCGCCCAAGAACAAATTCAATTTTTACAAGACTGGGCGGCGGCAGGTAAGGCACGGTTAGCATCCCGTGATAGTCGTTTTGGACGGATTCAATCTTCACTCAGTTAATTTTTTTCTATAATTCTTGATTTAAAAAAATATGAAACGTTTTTCTGGTTTATTACAATTTATTTTAGGTTTTTTTCTAGGGATCACGATTTTAGTCGGTTTAACTTCAGCCCTCGGTTATTTGATGTTTTCCCGTTTAGCGGCGACTCCTAATAAACCTGTTTTTCCTGAAGAAAATAAATCTAAACCCAAGGCAACGACTGCTGATAAAAAAGCTTCTGAAAAATCTGCTACTAAACCTGAAATTTCTCCTAGTCCCAAAGCAACAACGGCATCGCCTTCTCCTGAAGTTAGCCCTTCTCCATCCCCTGAAGCCAAGGAAGATTTACCCCAGGGAGCCTATAAAGCAAAGGTTACTTGGTCGGGGGGTCTGAGTTTGCGGTCTAATCCTAGTAAGGATTCGGAGCGGGTCAGTGGGGTGGACTATGATGATGAGTTGATTGTTCTCGAAACCAGTGCGGATGGGGTTTGGGCAAAGGTGCGATCGGTAGAGGGAGAACAGGAAGGCTGGGTTAAGGTAGGGAATTTTAAAAAAACGGAATGATTTTTCGCTCGTTAGCATTCCAGATTTTGGCTTTCTGAAAACCTTATGCAGCAAGGCTCAAATTTTTATCTTTGGAACCAGCGCGAAAGATTCGTGACACAAATCGCAACCAGATTTTAATGGATACAATCTACATAGGAATGAAAATCTATTAAGTTGTGCATTTGAAGTTCCAAAGCAAGAGCTTCACCTTTGTTAAGCAACAAAGCGACTAGTGGTCTGTCAATTTTCTATTTGTGGGTAAAGACGCTTGAGACGGATACGTGCCTCAGCCGTTGTGAACTGCCAATCTACCGACTTTTGGGAATGATTGCGCTGAGTGTACCAAGCCGTTGTTTCTTGTTCTAAAGTT
>JBEIFD010000549.1:0-3061 GCA_040382535.1 Merismopediaceae cyanobacterium | reverse complement strand
CGAAAGGTTTTTTTTAATGTATCCTTTGTACTATAAGGGTTTGAGACTTAGTGTTACTTTTCAAGTCAAACATCTATGTGTGGGGGATTTTGCGAGTTTTGCCAAAATTTTTGCAGGCTTTTATTTTGGCAAAGGTATTGAAGCAATTCAGAGAGATATCGTCTGAACCCCAGTTATCTAAAACGATTGATATACTTGACACGCTCATAGATTGAGATTTTCGCCCCCTAAATCCCCCAATTCTGGGGGACTTTGAAGCTCATAGACGGAGATTACTCCCAAAGTTGGGGGGCTAGGGAGGCTAAACTGAAAGACGCAAATTATCACCGTGCGAGGTATATCTACTAAAACTCCTAATTCAGGATTATTGTTCCCCAGTCTTAGATTTATGCTCAATGTAGCGATCGCGGAAGTGCTTGTCCATGAGTCCACCGTCTCCCATCCATCAATAACTACCATACATAGGGAATATATTGTCAAAACCTATGTTCAAGATAAATTTTACTTATGAATTTTTATAAAAAAGCTTTGTATGTATATGAAAACAGTATTTTCAACTTTAGTGATTGATGGCATATTTTTTCAAATTGACTATACAGGAATTGCACGAGTCTGGCAATCTTTATTAAAAGAATGGCGCAAATCTCATTTTTCTGAGTATATTATAGTAATTGATCGAGGTAATACTGCCCCAAAAATACTGGGTATTCGTTATTATTCTATGCCTCTTTATGATTACGAAAAAAAAGCTCTAGAATCAGAAAAATTACAAGCTATTTGTGATCAATTTAAAGCAGATTTATTTATTTCTACTTATTATACTACTCCTTTATCAACTCCCTCTATCTTAATGGTTCATGATATGATTCCAGAGGTGATCGGATTAGATTTACAGGAACTTTGTTGGCAGGAAAAATATTATTCAATTCTTCATGCCAATCGATATATTTGCGTTTCTCAGAATACAGCAAATGATCTATTAAAATTTTATCCTCACATTGATCAATCTCTGATTAATATTATTTATAACGGCGTAGATCAAATCTTTAATCCTGCATCTGAATTAGAAATCTTAGAAACAAAAGAAAATTTACGCATCGAATTACCTTATTTTCTGTTAGTTGGTTCCCGAATGAGCTTAAATGGATATAAAAACGCCATTCTTTTTTTTAAGGCATTAGTCCAATGGGAGGATTCACAAAAAGTTGCTATTGTGTGTATTGGGGGTGAGCCAGAATTAGAGGAAGAGTTATCGGTTCTAGTAGATGCACTAAAAATTCAACTGTTTAGACCCGACGATAAAGAATTAAGAGCTATTTATTCAGGCGCGATCGCTTTAATTTATCCTTCATTGTATGAGGGCTTTGGCTTACCCATTGTTGAGGCAATGGCTTGTGGTTGTCCTGTCATTACCTGTCGCAATTCATCCCTAACCGAAGTCGCGGGAGATGCCGCAATTTATGTCGATGAATATGATGTAACTGAAATGCTGCAAGCTCTAGAACAGGTACAGATCCGCGAAATTCGTCAGAAATTAATTCAATCTGGTTTAAAACAAGCCAAAAAATTTTCTTGGGAAAAAATGGCAACTCAAATAACTAATTTGTGCTTAAACACAATTGAAAATCAATATCGTCAAAAAACAATTAATAATAGCTCAACATTTCTTTGGCAAGAGCTTAGAAAAGAACAAGTTAATGTCAAAAAAATCACTGATAATCAATCTCTTCAAGAATTAGCTTATATTAAAGAAATTACGGATCTTAAAAAAATCATTGATAATCAATCTATTCAAGAATTAGCCTATATTGAAGAAATTGCAACTTGTCGTGATGAGTCTGTCAGTCTTAAAGCCAAGCTAGAGTTAGCAAACAGCGAAATTGAAGCAATGAAGACGAGTAAGTTTTGGAAATTTCGTTCTTTATGGTTTAGGGTCAAAGAAGTAATTAAAATATTTTCATGACCTTTCTTATCGTTCGTGGGTACGGTAATTTATCAGAATAAGACTGCGATCGCCGTTGAATTTAGACTCCCTAATTAAAGTTAATAATTACCTTAATGTAAGAGAGCCTAAATAAAGCAATTTAAAATAAATTCAAATCCGTCACAGCCCCTAAACTACTCGAAGAAACTAACTTCGCATACTTTCCTAAAACGCCCCTGGTATAACGGGGTTGGGGAGCTTGCCAATTAGCGAATCGTTGGGCCATTTCTTCTTCTGTAATATTGAGTTGCAGTAAGCGTTCCTTGGCATCAATGGTGATACTATCCCCTTCTTCCACTAAGGCGATCGCACCTCCCACATAGGCTTCTGGGGCAACGTGACCGACCACCATGCCGTAGGTTCCGCCCGAAAAACGACCATCGGTAATTAAACCCACCGAATCCCCTAAACCTGCACCAATAATTGCCGAAGTTGGAGCTAACATTTCGCGCATTCCTGGGCCGCCCTTGGGGCCTTCATAACGGACGACAATCACATCTCCCGCTTGAATTTTATTCGCTAAAATTGCCGCTAAACAATCCTCTTCCGATTCAAATACCCTTGCAGGGCCCGTGATTTGAGGATTTTTGATACCGCTAATTTTGGCAACGGAACCTTCAAGGGCTAAATTGCCTTTTAAAACCGCTAAATGTCCTTCTTGATAGACGGGATTACTCCAGGGACGAATGACATCTTGATCCTCAGCAGGTTCATCGGGAATCTCTTTTAAAACTTCCGCAATGGTTTGACCCGAAATCGTTAGTTCGTCGCCGTGCAGTAAACCATGAACCAACAACATTTTCATGACCTGGGGAATACCGCCCGCCTGATGCAAATTCGTTGTGACATATTTTCCCGATGGTTTGAGGTCACAGAGGACAGGAACCCGATGACGGATCGTTTCAAAATCATCTAAGGCTAATTCCACACCAATGGTATTGGCGATCGCCAACAGATGAAGAACCGCATTGGTGGAACCGCCGATCGCCATAATCACAGAAATCGCATTTTCAAAGGCTTTGCGGGTGAGAATCTGACTGGGTAAAATCTGTTTGCGAATGGCTTCTACTAGAACCT
>JBEIFD010000548.1:0-3077 GCA_040382535.1 Merismopediaceae cyanobacterium | reverse complement strand
TTCAGCACCATATCCACCAGTTTCTCAAGTGGCAATTTTTCTAGATTCTCCCTATCTAATTGCTGGGGGGCTTCTTTTTTCGTCATTTTCTCAATTTACACTTTTTTCCGTTTCTGTCAACCCCATTTCCTGAATTCTTACAATCTCACTAATATGATTAGGATTGATTATTGTCATTAGGTTTATAATTTCTTCTAGTTTTTATTGTAAATTTTGGGGTTTACTGTCTGTCTTTCAATTAATACCACCTATTAATCGGAGTTGTGAAAGATAGTAAAAATTATACCACAAACTAAAAAGTGATCGCCTTTGAACCTAATTACAAAAATGCGATCGCGGTTATGGATTAAGAGAAGATTTGATCACAAAACCTAATAGAGCCAAAAACATTCCTGAAATAAGAACCCAAAGACGGTTATCCTGCTTCTCAGATTGTTTTTTCAGGTCAGCCATATTTTCGCTGATAGACTCTAACTTTTCATCCATTCGTGCCTGATTAATTTTAATTTCAGTGACAGTCTCGTTAATTTTTCCCACACTTTGCTTAAGGTTCAGTTATCAGGTCTTTTATTTCTTTTAGCTCAGAATCGGTAACGGTAGGCATAGGACAATATCCCAAGAATAACAATAGAAATTATACATCAAACTAAAAAGCGATCGCCTCTGGTCTAATTACAAAAATGCGATCGCGTTGGTTGGAAACCGCACTCAGGAAGCAAGAAGCTTAGGGCAAATCTTGTTACAATAGTTTACATAGCCTGTATTCTCAGTGTTGACCTATGACCCAAGCGATGATTACGCCCCCTGCTAACTCTGTGGAACTCGCAGAAGAGATTATTTCCGTAGAAGTACAACCGATTCATATCCCTCTCGGCCATACCGAAGATTTGGGGCCTGTCAGTGATATGTTTCCCGAAAGCTGGCGTTATCATCCTGAATTAATTACTGAGTTCTATAAACAGCGTCCTTTGCAAGTTTTTGTCCGTTTATTGAATATTATCCTCCCCTTTCTCTCCTTTATCCTGAGTTTATGGTGGGATAAGTTGTGGGGAAAAAATCCCAAGGGCGATCGCAAACGGGCGATTCAACTCCGAGAATTATTAACCAAGCTAGGCCCCACCTATATCAAAGTCGGACAAGCCCTTTCCACCCGTCCCGATCTGGTTCCGCCGATCTATTTAGATGAACTGACGACTTTACAGGATCAACTACCGCCCTTTTCTAATGAAATTGCTTATCAATTAATTGAAGAAGAACTGGGTGCGCCCCCGTCAGAAATCTATGCCGAAATTTCCCCCGAATCCATTGCCGCCGCTTCATTAGGTCAGGTTTATCGAGGAATCCTCAAAACAGGTGAAAAGGTTGCGATCAAAGTCCAACGCCCCGATTTGATCAAACGCATCACCCTCGACATTTACATTATGCGATCGCTATCTTTGTGGGCAAATCGCAATGTAAAAAGAGTCCGCTCTGACTTAGTCGCCATTACCGATGAATTGGCCAGTCGGATTTTTGAAGAAATGAACTATATCCAAGAGGGACGCAACGCCGAAAAATTTGCCCAACTCTATGGACACATGAAAGAAATTTACGTTCCCAGTATTTATTGGCAATATAGCGGTCGTCGAGTTTTGACGATGGAATGGATTGAAGGAACAAAATTAACCAATATGCGGGCAATTCAAGCTCAGGGGATTGATGCCACCCATTTAGTTGAAGTAGGGGTGCAATGTTCCTTGCGTCAATTATTAGAAAATGGCTTTTTCCATGCCGATCCCCATCCTGGCAATTTATTGGCCATGAAAGATGGACGTTTGGCCTATCTGGATTTTGGCATGATGAGTACGATTAAGCCCTATCAACGCTATGGTTTGATCGAAGCAGTGGTGCATCTGGTGAATCGAGATTTTGAGTCCCTCGCCCAGGATTATGTGAATCTAGATTTTCTCAAAGCCGATACGGATCTCAGACCGATTGTGCCTGCCCTTTCTCAGGTTTTTGGCAATGCTCTGGGGGCGAGTGTGGCGGAGTTGAATTTCAAAAGTATTACCGATCAGATGTCGGCCATGATGTATGAATTTCCCTTCCGAGTTCCCGCCTATTATGCCCTGATTATTCGATCGATGGTGACGCTAGAGGGTATCGCGATCGGCATTGACCCCAATTTCAAGGTATTAACGAAAGCCTATCCCTATGTCGCAAAACGGCTTTTAACGGATGAGTCTCCCCAATTACGGTCTTCTCTCCAGGATTTGTTATTTCAAGATGGTAGTTTTCGTTGGAATCGTTTAGAAAATTTGTTAAATAATGCCCAAAATTCCAGTGATTTCGATTTTGATAAGGTGTTAGAACAGGCCACCGAGTTTTTATTCTCCGAGCGCGGTAGTTTTATTCGGGAACGGGTGGTCAAGGAATTGATTAATGCGATCGATTTGTTTGGTCGTCGTAGTTGGTTTAATTTGACAACGGGAATTCGGGAACAGGTGGGTTTGGCTCTCCAGGAAAGACCGATAGAACTGCAAGATAATGCTAAAACTTTCGATCATCTTAAAAGTATTTGGCAGATTTTACGAACTACCCCAGGTTTTGAGCCGATGAAATTAGTTCCTGTTCTCAGTAAACTGATTACCAATCCTGAAACCCATCGCATGGGCCAACAGGTGGCTGAGGGTCTAGCCCAAAAAGCGATCGCCCGTTTAATCCGTAATGTGGTCTTGGAGTGGGATTAAGGGTTAGCTAGGCAATGAAAAATAAAAATAGTGATCGCACTTCGGAATATTGTTTAGATGATCGCTATTTATAAAAACAGAATAGAAAACGCGATCGCGTTAATGTTGTGGAATATTGAGTTTCCTCTTGTTAATCTAAGCTACAGATCGGCGATCGCGTTTTTTCAAGAAAAATGTTATAATCCATAGAAATAAATTAAATTAATATACAATACCTTTGCCAAAATAAAAGCCTGCAAAAATTTTGGCAAAACTCGCAAAATCCCCCACACATAGATGTTTGACTTGAAAAGTAACACTAAGTCTCAAACCCTTATAGTACAAAGGATACATTAAAAAAAACCTTTC
>JBEIFD010000547.1:0-3082 GCA_040382535.1 Merismopediaceae cyanobacterium | reverse complement strand
GTTGAGCGGGAGAAGGGGCTTTGGAAGTGATAACCTCTCCTCGCCAGTTGGCTTGAACGAGAAAATCTTGAACCTTGAGACAGAGCAGAGAAGGCACATCGGCCGTTTCATCTGTGACGGTGGGTTCTAGGGGGACTGACTCTCCCGACCAGTTATAACCTTGAAAAAAATCTTGAACGCTCAACCCTGCCCAAAGGCTTTGGCTGGTCATTTCAGATACGCCCCTTGACTTAGACGACCTTCGATATCTTTGGCATTCGCGCCTTCATTGAGCCAGAAAGTCGCAGAATCGATGCGGTCTTGTTTGCCAATCAAGAATTTACAGTAGGTTTCGCCCATTGCGTAACATTGGATCTCGATGCAGTTGAGGGATTTTTTGACTAAGCGACTGAAGAAGCCCGCAAGTAAACCTGCATAGATATGACAGACGGGTTTGCCCACATCTCCCAGGGTGCGCGCGATCGCGGAATCAAAAATATCCACAAACAAAAAGCCATTTTTCTGTTCACTGAGATCAATCGCCCAGTTACCCCAACCTTGGGCAGTGAACGGCCACCACCAGCCCTCTAGGACGTAATTGAGATTTAATTCATTTAAAGAAGAGGTATAACCAAATTCCGTGAGAAACCACTTATGGAAAAAATCCGCATCGTAGTGTCCCCATTCCTTACCGATGTTATACATGACAACGCTGGAGGCATTACCGACTTCTTCTTGTAATCCTTCAATTAAACCAATAATAAAATCTTCACTGGTGAGAACGTTGCGACAATTATTCCAGTCCACAATCGTTCCTGTTCCCATCTGGAAGCAAAAGAAATCTTCTACCTGATAATGGTGGTGCTTGCGGGGGTGAACTTTTCTCAAGCTGTGTTCTACTTGTATCAACCCTTGTGGCTTAATAATAGACGAATCAATTGAGGTCAAAACCATAGATTCAATATCCTCGAAACAATGTTAATAAAATAAAACTTAGGGATCTTTTTCAACCTGTCCGTATTTTAAACAAATTCTTTTTATCAATTCCTCTGTGGTTCTCAGGAAATATCCTATTCCCGCCTTGAGAGATCTCGTAATTATACTTAGATAGAAAAACTGATAAGGGATATTTTAGTCATTGAATACTGGCTAAAAAAAGAGAGAGGGAAAGGAAATTCGTTTAAGACAGGTTTGTTGTGAATTTAGGTAAAGTTGAAACGCCACTAGGTATTTTAGCTTTTTTGAAAGACTTTGGAATAGGGAATCATTAGCCGAAAATTAACGGTTGATCGCTCCATTGGGAAGGAACAAATTTTAAAACCATATCCTAAGATACAATTTTGCAATTAAGATCAAAATAGGTTTTCAATATCTAACTTATTCCTAACGTGGTGTTTCTTTACTTACCCTAGATGGTTACACGAAATTAGGATTTTATGGATTGATTTGTTACAAAACGTTGTGTTTTTTGTAGATAAAACTTTAGAAAAATAATCTTTTTTGCAATGACATTTAATGCCAAGAAATATCAATTCAATGCCAAACTTAATTAAACTTAGTCATTTCATCAATTTTCTACTACATCAGGGAACACCTGATGATTTTCTGATCATTTAAGTCAGTGATTTTACTGAGTCTTATCTAACGCTGTAACTAAATTTAAAGATATACAAGGGTTATAGATTAAAAAATATGAAGATTTAGATGGATAACTTGACGAAAGTCTTTCCCTATTTTTTGGATTGAAATGTTAAGCAAATCGTCATCTAAGCTGCAAATTTGAGCCGACGGAGAGGGACATCAGGGCGATCGCCTATCTTTGGGATAGATCATTTTTATCGATCAAGGTAGATCAAACAGAACAGTGACGGTTTAGACTAATTGGCAAAGGAGACGGAACTTAATGGTTTCCTTGGCATTCATAAACGGCAAAAACCCGCTCCCAGATTAATCATGATGACTTTACGTGAACTGTTAACCCAAGTCTCGGCGATAAAATCCCTACCCAATCATCCCGTCCTTGATCAAAAAATTAAGAGTATTGCGACCAATTCCCATGCCTGTGGGTCGGGTTCACTTTTTGTGGGGATGCCTGGAACCCGTGTGGATGGGGGTGAATTTTGGCCCAGTGCTATAGAGTCGGGGGCGATCGCGGCTTTGGTGAGTCCTCAAGCTTTAGCCAACTATCCCGCTAACAGTGAAGTTTGCGTAATTTCCGTCGAGGACATGGTTACCGCCTGCGCTGAAGTTGCCGCCGCTTTTTATGGTCAACCGACCCAAAATTTAACCATGATTGGGGTGACGGGAACCAATGGAAAAACGACGACGACCCATTTAATTGAATATTTTTTAACAGAATTAGGTCATCCAACGGCGATTTTAGGAACGCTTTATACTCGCTGGCAAGGTTTTCAAAAAACAGCCGTTCATACAACCCCCTTCGCGGCGGAATTACAGGAACAATTGGCAGAAGCGGTTAAAGCGGGGAATCAATACGGGGTGATGGAAGTCAGTTCCCACGCCCTAGCCCAGGGACGAGTTAAGCAATGCCATTTTAAAGTCGCTGTTTTTACCAATTTGACCCAGGATCACTTAGATTTCCATGAAACAATGGAGAATTACTTTGCGGCCAAGGCGTTGCTCTTTGATGCTCAATATTTAAAAGGTCGTGCAGTGGTTAATCAGGATGATCCTTACGGACAACGCCTAATCACAGGCTTAAGTACAGATGCGGTCTGGTCGTATAGTGTGGAGGAGCAAACGGCGGATTTTTATACCCGTGATTTAACCTATGAACCCACTGGTGTGAGCGGAATTTTGGTGACTCCCGTTGGAGAAGTTGCTTTCCGTTCTCCTTTGGTCGGTCAATTTAATTTAGCTAATTTGTTAGCCGCGATCGCCACAGGAATAGAGTTAGGCTTAGATCTCAATAAAATGATTGAGGTTTTACCCTTATTTGTGGGGGTTCCTGGACGGATGGAACGGGTACAAATCAAACCCGAACAGGATATTAGTGTGATTGTGGATTATGCCCACACCCCCGATAGTTTAGAAAATCTACTCAAGGCGGCGCGGCCCTTTATTCAGGGCAAAATGATCTGTG
>JBEIFD010000546.1:0-3090 GCA_040382535.1 Merismopediaceae cyanobacterium | reverse complement strand
GTTTGGGTCGCCTGTTGAAACTGGACTAGGGCTGTAATCAGGGTTTCTAGGCGATCGCGGGTCAGGGAAGAATGGCGACGCAAATTAACTGCCACAATGGGGGAAACTAACTTTTCTGGTAAATCAGATTTTTGGCCCGTTAACACCCATACAGGATCAGGAGCCAATACATAGGGAATTTTCCATTGGTCTAATAACTTCGCAGAAGCCTGGTCTCTCACACTCACCGCCGTACAGCGTTTTAAAGTTTGTTGAGTGAGCCAACGGGTCAACGGTCGTTTAATAGGGCCAATTCCCTGACCCCAGGCAATGGTTTTTAAACCCAGTAATTGGGCCAACATCATCAAACCACCATAATAAAAGGGACTCGCGAAACTGGTGGCATCCTGCATCAAGCTCCCGCCGCCCCAAATAAAAACCTGCGATCGCCTTAAGACTTTAATAATGTCGGGAAAAGAGCGATTGGGACAACTTTCTACCCCATAATTTTGAGAAGTTTGTTCGGGGTTAGCTGAAAGAACGATGGGCTTAACGTGGGACGGCAACATTTCCAACAAGGAAACCAAAAGAGCTTCGTCTCCACCATTACCCTGGCCATAGTAGCCACAGATGACTGCCTGCATGAAAAAATTCCTAATCTTTAACGGTTATATTTCGTTTATCTATAGTTATTCGGAAAAAATACTGGGTAAATCCCTATATCCACTAAGAACACGAAGAATTTCCACATCTTCCCCGATCAGATGATAAAAAACGATATAGTCCATCAATACAATTCCTCGTAAACCAAGCTTTAGTTGAGTATAAGGCTTCCCGATATACGGAAAACGAGCGAGGTATTGACATTTTTCGTTGAATGCTTCAACAAAGCGATCGCCTGCATCGACACTAATCTCCAAAAAATACTCAGAAATTACCTCTAAGTCTTGGCAGGCGGGGACAGTTATTCTGAGAGACCTCATCTTGATGCGGCTTTAGCCGTTGCTACCTTGTTGCGTAATCGGGACAAAACCTCATTGATCTCTAAAACCTCACCTTGTGCCGAAGCCTGAATCCCTTCTTCTATCTTTAGTCGTGTTCGCTCGACCCATGATCGATATTCTGGTTTTTCTTCTGAATTATGCGATGTTATCTCGTCAGCAAGTAAAATAAGCGCAGTATCAATCGCATCTTCTAGGGAACGATATCCCCCTTGTTGTGAGAGAGACTCAAGAATTTTGCTCTGCTGTGAACTGAGAGTAATTTGCATATCTATTAGTTGATTGAAGCTATTATTGGGAAAAATTTCTAACCAAGCTATAAAGAAGTTTATTTTTACATTTGCTAACGATCGCGAAATTCACACACATTAAGCGCTCGCGATAAATAATTTAGTCTCAGGATCATAAGACCAGGCAACACCATCGGGATCTTTGCTCAGACTCCAATCCGCAAAATCGGGTTCGGTTTTTCGTCTGGTGATCGTGCTAGAAGTAGTATCAAGACGTTTGGCTAAGTCTGATTGAATAAGAGTCAAAGGATTGCTGAGAGTTGGAGCAACAACGGCTTCCGTAACGGGTTCGGTCGCGATCGCTTCGGGTACAGTTTCTAGGATGGGTTCAGGGATTTGCTTAGTTTCCGTAATGGGAGTTATTTCTGCGATCGCATCGGGAACAGTTTGACGCTCTTCTTTGATTTCCGCTAAATTTGCAAAGGGGGACGCAACCGTTTTTTCGGGTTCAGGAATACTAGCTGCAATCGTCACAGGAGGAGCCGAAGCGGTCAAAACAGGAGCAGGAGTTTCTTCTTCCAGTTCACTTTCATCAAAAATTTTACCCAAGGTGCTGGCGGTAATAAAGTAATAAACCGTCCCTTTATCTTGATAGGAACGACGATAGGCTCCGAATTCATCGGCCTTGCGCTCCAAAAATTTCCGTGCGGCGTTAGGAGTCAGATTACCCTTCAAAGAGAGATCAACGGCCGTCAGACATCCCTGATTTTCCTGAATCAATTGATTAAAAATGGGGTTAACCTGCAAAGACCACTGTTCCCACTGATAAGTTGACCAGACATTCCAAGCAAAAGCGACACCAATAGCGAACAATATATATAACCAAGCTCTATATAAAAGCACCAAACCAACGCCCAGGGGAAGGATCAGGACGAGAATGCCGGCGGATTTATTATCTAAAACTTTTCCTGTCATAATGGATTGATGATTCTGTTAGGGGCTGTAGCAAGCGCACCAAGACAAACTTTACTACTTTTAATGATTGAATGAAAATATTTAAAAATCACTCTTTACCAGTATATGGGTAGCTTGTCCCTTGGTATCACGATTCGGTAAAAGTTATTGACATTTTTTTGAAGCTAGTTAGAGTTTTTCATCGTAATCCGTTTTCTCTTAGAAACGTCTGGTTTTGTCGATGCTATAGGAAATTCCTAAAATCAGACTTAATCCGATTAATAGCAATAAAATGCCCCCTGGTAGGAATAATAATACCCCAATTCCCCTTAGAAAATAGATTAATGCGGTGAGAATGAGTACCGCCAATAAAGGCAGGAGAAAAGACGAATTACGCGATCGCACTAGACTACTTGGCGATCGCTGATTTTTCTGAGATTTTTTTTGAGCCATAGGGATGGGGGATTCCTTCGCAAAATCAAAAGAGAGATGGGAGGGGGATCTTTCAGGGATATAGTTATATTTTGGGACGCAGTGAGTCCTTTTGCCAGGGCGAACGCATCTAAAATAGTACGGACAAGAGAAATCCAGTTACAGCACTTTGTGTTAGAATAACAGACAACAAAAAAGAGGAAAAATAAACTTATGACAATATACTCACTAGACCTAAGAGAAAGGGCATTAGCATTGTATACCGTAGGCAATCTGTCAATAAGAAAAATTGCCGAAAAATTATTGATAAATAAAAGTACGGTCAATGAATGGCTGAAATTGTACCAAGAGCAAGGGAATGTAAAACCGAAACAAGTAGATTCAACAAGAAAAAGTCAATTAGAAGACTACAAGGAAGAAGTAAAAAAGATGGTAGCAGAATATCCTGATTATACTTTAGCCGAGTATTGTGAGTATTGTCTGGAAAAGATGGG
>JBEIFD010000545.1:0-3111 GCA_040382535.1 Merismopediaceae cyanobacterium | reverse complement strand
CTAGAAACCGCGATCGCAACTTAAAAATCTAGAACGCGATCGCAATTTGACTCAGTTTTATTAGACTTGTTGGGTTATAAGGGATAGTAAGAAAAAAAAGCAATGACCAAAAAATCCAAGAATACTAGATATAGAAAGGATACTCAAACAAGAGCGATTAATACGGGCGATGACACGGCTAAATAGCAAAGCCTTCAATGCACTCCTACCCAGTTTTACAGAAGCGTGTGAAAAAAGTCTAATCAAACCCGAAATAAAAAGAAAACGGGCAATGGGAGGAGGGAGAAAAGCAACATTGAGAGAAATGAAAGACAAATTGTTCCTTGCTGTAAAATTTTCGTTGATTACATCTGACGCGATCTCGAAAGCCCTATCCTACCGTTCCACAGGATAATCTATCAACGAATTATTTACAGGTAGAATTTTTTCTTAATGGAGAAAGGCGATCGCAATCCCCTAACGTAAACGAGAAGATTGAATTAATAATAAAGTTCCTGCGGTTAGTCCTAAAAGATTTGGCGACCAGGCAGCGAGAAAAGGGGTTAAAATTCCCCAAATTCCCATTGAACTGGTGAGAAACGACAATAAATAATAGGAAAAAATCAAGCCCACACAAACCCCAAAACTGGTGGCTTTATTAGTATTCTGGGGACGAATTCCCAAAGCTGCACCAATTAAACCAAACACGAAACAAACAAAGGGTAAAGCCATTTTTTCTTGGATACGCACCTTTAATTTGCGAATTTTCTTTTCATCACCGCCTAAAGTAACAATCTTGAGATATTCCTGAGCATCCCGAATACTCATTTCTCCGTAGGGGCGATCGCGGTTAGCCATATCCAGGGGAGCGCGGGGGAGGGATAATTGCTGATGCTTAAAACGCACAATATTACGATAGGAACCATCGGGCGCAATCAAATAAACCGTACCATTATAAAAATCCCAGGTATTACTGCCAATATTCCAAGTCGCTGATTCGGAGGTGACCACTTGATTTACCCCTGCTTGGGTACGGTCTAGAATGGTTAGCCCTTTCATATTGGAACCATCAAATTCCTCTGCATAAAACAGACGAGTTAAAACCGTTTGCTCATTACCGTCAGGTTGCCTGACTTTACCGTATTCGGGATAAATAATATTGCGCTCCTGCATGGGCGGACGATCTTGATTGACGGCTCGCTCCAGGGTAGCGGTGGCTTCTTTATTGGCGGCGGGAGTCACCTGGTCATTAAAGAAAAAGGCAATTCCTGTGATTATAAGGCTAAAAATCAAAGCAGGGACAATGAGGCGATAAATCCCGACTCCGATACTCCGCATGGCAATAATTTCACTATCACTAGAAAGGCGACTATAGGCCATCAAACTCGCGAGTAACATCGACATCGGAAATGCCAACATGATAAAGTCGGGCATTTTTAGTAATAAAATTTTGATCGCGATCGCCAGGGGTAAACCCGATTCCGTAACGCGGCGCACGAGGTCAAATAACGTCCCAATGGAGAGTCCGAGGGAGGTAAATAACCCCATACCGAAGAGAAAGGGCAATAATAGCTCAATCAGGATATAGCGATCCATCACAGACAGGCTTGGTAATCTTGCCTGGATGCCGTTCATTAGTCCGTTTTTGCTTGTATCGCTTTTTGCTACCATTCTTATTGCCACTAAAGTTGAAATTTTTCACCGAGATAATACTGACGAACCAAAGGATTATTGTAGAGTTCCTCCGCGCTTCCTGTGGCAAGGATTTGGCCATCCCGCATAATGTAAGCCCGATTGGTAATAGCCAGCGTCTCCCGCACATTATGGTCGGTGATTAAAATTCCCATCTGGCGATCGCGTAATTGGGCAATCAGGGTTTGAATCTCGGAAACCGCGATCGGATCAACTCCCGCAAAGGGTTCATCCAGTAATAAAAACTCTGGGCCTTTCATCCCCACCGCCAAAGCTCGTGCCAGTTCCGTGCGTCGCCGTTCTCCCCCCGATACCTGGGAACCCTGGGTATTTGCTACCTTTTCTAAGCGAAATTCTCCCAATAAATCCTGTAACCGATGTTGTCGTTGGGGAAAGGAAACCCCCGTTTGCTCCAAAGCTAAAAGAATATTTTCTCGCACATTCAAATGACGAAAAATGCTGGCCTGTTGGGTCATATAGCCAATACCCATCCTCGCCCGTTTATTGAGAGATAACTGGGTAATATCTTCCTGATTGAGCCAGACTTTGCCCGTATTGGGTTTTACCAGTCCCGTTGCAATATAAAAAGTAGTAGTTTTACCCGCGCCATTTGGCCCCAATAGGCCCACAATTTCACCAGGAGCAACCCTCACGTTCACTCGATTGACAACGCATCGTTTACCGTAAAGCTTATGAATATTTTCTAAAACCAGTGTCACAATAAATTTCAGTATTAGGGATTCGGAGTCAGGGGTGGTGCTGTCGGCAAGGGGGGCAAAGCTTCATCAGCAAAGGGGAGAGACTCAGGCTTATTGGGTTGATTGGCTTGGGGACTGTTATTTTCTTCAGACTCCTTCACCAAATAGATAGATTCCACCTGCTGACTCGCTTGGGGATTAGCCACAAAACGACCTTCATCAATTAAGTAGGTCATGGTTTCAGCACGCATACTATTTCCTTCCTGCAAGACGTACACATTGCCATTCATCACTAAACGACGTTCGCGACTAAAGTATTGAGCCTGGGCTGCGGTCGCTTGCATTTTTTTAGCGGGATAATACACCTGAACATTGCCCCTGGCGGTGACGACTCCCGTTTGGGAATTGGCTTCTTGGATATCTGAGCGCACGGTCATAGGACTGGCAGGGGGTTGAGCGTGGACACCTTGCCAAGCGTTGCTCGCTAACGTCAGGCCGCCGATAATGCTGGCACCAAATATGCCTATTACTTGCCACTGTTTGGGCTTTTTAATCAAGGGAGTAAGGGAAAATTTCATAACTTAGGATTCAGTCTTAAGGGACAAGGGATTGAATCTACCTCTAAAGTTTACTCAATTCTGACACGCTTCGGTAGGTGATGACGAGTTGGGCGTGAAAATGTTCAAAAAGTTATTTTTTCTAAGATTTGTCATTCTTCTTGGGGAAGTTGCCATAAATTTCG
>JBEIFD010000544.1:0-3112 GCA_040382535.1 Merismopediaceae cyanobacterium | reverse complement strand
CTACAAAGTCGTCGCCGTTTCTTGTTTAGTCATCACAGGTTTAAGCGCGATCGTTTGGGTACATCATATGTATGCCAGTGGTACGCCTAGCTGGATGCGGATGATTTTCATGGCGACGACAATGCTGATCTCTGTTCCCACAGGTATTAAGGTTTTTGCTTGGGTAGCAACCATTTGGGGCGGCAAAATACGGTTAACGACTGCCATGCTTTTTGCGTTAGGGGGTTTAACCATGTTCGTTTTTGCAGGAATTACAGGCATTATGCTGGCTTCCGTTCCTGTGGATATTCACGTTAACAATACCTATTTTGTGGTCGGACATTTTCACTATGTCATCTACGGCGCGGCGGTGATGGGCCTTTATGCAGGACTCTATCACTGGTTCCCCAAAATGACGGGACGGATGTATTCGGAAGGCTTGGGAAAACTGCATTTTGTCTTGACCTTTATCGGCACAAATCTCTGCTTTTTTCCTATGCACCCCTTGGGTTTACAGGGAATGCCCCGCCGTGTTGCCTCCTACGATCCTGAGTTTGCTTTTTGGAATGTACTGGCGAGTTTGGGAGGATTTTTGTTGGGTGTATCAACAATTCCTTTTATTCTGAATATGGTGAGTTCCTGGGTGCAGGGCGAAAAAGCTCCGAAAAATCCCTGGCGCGCGATCGGTTTGGAATGGCTGGTTTCTTCTCCTCCCTCCCACGAGAATTTTGAAGAATTGCCGATTGTGATTGCTGAACCCTACGGTTACGGTAAAGATGAACCGTTAATTTCTAATCCTGACAAATTGGAGGTCGTCCATGCAACCCCTTGATACTTCTATTGATGCGCTTGATACTTCTTTAATTATTTCCGATCAATCCATTCATCACGAAGAACACGACCATCGAATGTTTGGGTTTGTGATATTTTTATTGTCCGAAAGTGTCATTTTCTTTAGTTTTTTTGTGGGCTATTTTGTCTATAAAACGACTGCTTTGGATTGGTTGCCCACAGGTGTTACAGGTCTAGAAATTAAGGAGCCTGCCATTAATACGGTGGTGCTAGTTTCCAGTAGTTTTGTGATTTATATCGCCGAAAAATTCCTCCATAAAAACAATCTCTGGGGATTCCGTGCCTTCTGGTTACTGACGATCGCGATGGGGAGTTATTTCCTCTATGGTCAAGCGGTGGAATGGAGTGGATTGTCCTTTGGATTTGGAGATGGCGTTTTTGGTGGAACCTTTTATTTATTAACAGGATTTCACGGTCTGCACGTTTTGACGGGAGTATTGTTGCAATTAATTATGTTAGGGCGATCGTTTCTTCCTAATAATTATGCCAAAGGTGAATTTGGGGTTCAATCTACCTCTTTGTTTTGGCATTTTGTGGATGTGATTTGGATTATTTTGTTCATTCTAATTTACGTTTGGCAGTAAGGAGAAAACCATGATTATTGATGACCAGGATTACGATGTAATTATTGTTGGTACGGGGGCAGGGGGCGGAACTCTAGCCTATAAACTGGCCGCAACGGGGAAAAGAATCCTGATTCTCGAACGGGGTGGTTTTATGCCCTTAGAAGAACAAAATCGCAGTAATATCGATATTTTTAAGCGAGAACGCTACCATGCTCCTGAACAATGGTACGACAACGCAGGAGAACCGTTTTATCCCCAAATGAATTACGCGATCGGCGGGAATACCAAAATCTATGGCGCGGCTCTACTCAGGTTCAGAGAAAAGGATTTTGAAGCGGTGAACCATAAAACAGGTATTTCCCCCGAATGGTGTCTGAAATATGCAGATTTTGAACCCTATTACACTGAAGCCGAAGCTCTCTACAAAGTGCATGGAGAAACCCAGGGAGATCCAACGGAACCTTTCCATAGTGCCGATTATCCCTATCCCGCCATCAATCAGGAAACCCCTGTTCAAGAAATTTATAGCGCGTTGCTTTCGCACTCGCGGAGCGAGACCGCGACCCAAGGTTTACATCCGTCTGCCATTCCGTTAGGTTTGACCCGTCAAGAGGATGATCCGACAAATGATTCGGAAGTGAGTGGCATTAATCTTGCCTTGAAATACGAGAATGTAACTTTAAAAACCCAGGCAAAAGTGATCGGTTTACACACAAATCCATCGGGAAAAGCGGTTAAAGGTGTAGAAGCAGAAATTGACGGTCAATCCTACTTATTTTTAGGGAATATCATCGTATTGGCCTGTGGTGCAGTCAATTCAGCGGCCTTACTCCTTAAATCGGCTAACGATGCCCATCCAACGGGATTAGCCAACAGTTCCGACCAGGTGGGACGTAATTTGATGAAAAATTTGATGTCCTCAATCGTGCAACTGAGTACCAAACCCAATTCAGGCTCCTTCCAAAAAACGATTTGTGTCAACGATTTCTATTGGGGAGACGAAGATTTTCCCTACCCAATGGGCCATATCCAAAATTCAGGCGGCTTGCTCACGGATATCATTTTCGCGGAATCTCCCCCTGGTTTTTCAGTGGTTGCCCGATTAATGCCTGGATTTGGTCTCAAGCAGTTGGCAACCCATTCCATCGGCTGGTGGGCGCAAACGGAGGATTTGCCCGATCGCGATAATCGGGTGCGGGTCGAAAATAACAAAATTCACATCAATTACACCCCCAACAATACCGAAGCCCACGATCGCCTAATTTATCGTTGGTTAAATGTGCTAAAAAGTATCGAAAAAAATCTAGATGATTTTCATCGTGGCATTATGCACCCGCGTGGGGAAGTTCCTTTGTCGGTAATGGCGAATCAGTGCGGAACCTGTCGCTTTGGTGATGATCCCCAAACGTCGGTTTTAGACCGTGATTGTCGCGCCCATGATCTGGATAATCTCTATGTGGTGGATGGTAGTTTTTTCCCTTCTAATGCGGCGGTGAGTCCAGCTTTAACGATTATTGCTAATGCTCTGCGGGTCGGCGATCGGCTAATTGAGCGATTGAAATAGGCTGATCATAGTTAATTATGGAGGTTTTTAGATGCAATCGAACTTTGAAATGATGACTGTTGCTGAGTTAAAAAACTATGCTTTATCCCATCGGCATGAGGTTGGGCCATTACGAGAGCTTTATCGTCGTCGTACTCCTGATGCTGAAGCT
>JBEIFD010000543.1:0-3113 GCA_040382535.1 Merismopediaceae cyanobacterium | reverse complement strand
TGAAAAAACAAAAAATGTAGAATATACATTAATCTTGCTGATAGGTAGCCTAAAAATACTTGACTTAAATATTTGTATTAAGCCAATCTCTTTAGTGATTTCTGATGAGTTAAATTTATTCATTAGAATTATTCCTATTATTCCAGATTTGTTTTATTTTTTCTGAAATATTTTCCGCTCGTTCGGGGATTATAATACTTCCCTCTTGAATTAAATTTTCCAAGGATTGATAACACCTAATTACAATTCCCTCAAAGGTGAGAGGAGGTTCAGAAAGCTGTGATTTAATTTTGAATGATTCATTTGTTCCTTCAAGCTTATTTCCTTGCCTATCTTTTCCTGTTAGGTTAACTTTAGAATTACCTTGACTTAACGCAGAATTAATTTGTCTTGTAATTCCTCCTAGTGATAAACCTTCGTTAGAATTACTATGAACGATAGCAGTTTTTTTAGATTGTGCTTCCTCCTTTTTAAGTCTAGCTTGACGAAAAAATTCATTGTTATCTATTTCTTGGTTAGGAGTTAACAAATCTATTTCAACTCTTCTTAAAAGACCATATTGATTTATAAAATCTTCTATTGATCGCTCACGAGTAAGAGAAACGATGTCCAAAGAGGGAAAGTACTCATCTCGTAAAAATTTCTTGGTGTACTGTGTTTCATTTTGTTCATATAATTCATTAACGAAATTGTTATAAGTCCCTCGGATAAACTTTTTTAGGGTAGCCTCAAACGAATTTAAACTTGGGGAATTCTTTGTTTCACCATAGTACATAAGACGATGATGATTCAAAATAATAACAAAGACAGCAGATGGTGAGCTATCAATAGATCTACGATCTGGAATAACCTGATTTGACTCTTCATCAAAAAATTGTTCTCGTTGTAGAATAGTATTTTTGATGTGTCTTCCTACAAGGGCGACAATAGGGTTATTATCATCTCCAAAATTATGAAGACTTACATTACGGAAGAAAAATTGCGCTTCTCCAGTGTCGCGCACTAATTTGTTATCTGTAAAAGCGGGAAAGACAATTTGTTCAAATAAATCAACAAAAAAATTGTTTTGTCCAAATCTGAGAATGAAATTAGCAAATTCTATTTCGTGTTTTTTAGTCATGAGAAGTTAAATAAAGTTCAAAAAAGGTCAAGACTTTAGAAATCTTACCAATCATTATACTTAGATTGTGCTTCTTCTCAATCAGTAAAATCTCGAATATTTTTTAATGAACCGACTTACTTCGACTGATTAAGTCATCAATAATTCACTTAAGTTGCTGAAAGAATCTTAGTTAATGAAGACTTTAAATTAGGATACTGGAACTCAAAACCCATTGATTGGGTTGCCTTGGGTAAAACTTCCTGTCCTTCTAACACTACTTGAGCCGCTTCGCCTAACAAAAGTTCGATCGCAAAATCGGGAACGGGTAGCCAAGAAGGACGATTTAGAACACTGCCTAAGGTTTGACAAAGTTCATTCATGCGGACGGGATTAGGAGAGGTTGCATTAAAAGTTCCCTGCATATTGGATTGTTTTAAAGCAAAAATAATTAAATTAATCAAATCATCCCGATCAATCCAGGAGAACCACTGACGACCATTACCAATAGGGCCACCTGCAAACAATTGAAAAGGTGGAATCATTTTAGCTAAAGCTCCCCCATTACCCAGAACAATCCCGAAACGCAAAATGACCGAACGCACATTCAACGCTTGAACTTTTTCGGCTTCTGCTTCCCATTCTTGGCAAACCTGAGCTAAAAAATCTTTGCCTGAAGCACTGTCCTCTGTAAAAGTTTCCGTTTCACTAGAGCCGTAATAACCGATCGCCGAAGCATTAATTAATACCGTCGGTTTAGAGTCAGCTTGGTTAATGGCTTCTACAATTTTTTGAGTGCCTAACTTACGACTTTCTAAGATCCCTTTTTTGTGTTCGGGTGTCCATCTTTCTGCGATCGCCTCTCCTGCTAAATTGATAACAGCATCACAACCAGAAATAGCTTTTTGCCATTCCCCTGATTGGGTCGCTTGATAGGCAATTACCTGTAAATTGGGATAAGCAGAAGTCGGGAAAAGGCGTTGTGCTTTTTGAGGATCACGAGTCAAAATCACTAGGGCATGATTTTCATTATTTAATTTTGCGACTAATCCTGTTCCCACAAACCCCGTCGCACCTGTAATTGCAATTTTCATGAAGGATTTTTACTCAATTTTTGTTCGACAGTTTTAAAGAGCTAATTGGAAAGAAATACTTTAAAAATTATTCTAATAATTTGAGATGAAGAATGAAGAAAAACTTGTCTCTCCATTCTGTCTCTCTTAGGGGAAAATTATTCTTCGCCGCCTTGTAATTTGAGGATCAATAATCCCCAGGCTAAACCCACCAAGGTGAGAACGATAAGAAGGATTGCACCATTAAATAACATACTTTCTGCGGTCATGTTTATATCTCCTGGGATAAAAAACTACGATTTTTAGGTAAAAATTGGAGCAGGATTATTTTTCGATAGTGAGTTGATTAACAGTCGAAGATAACCATTATTGCTATTGTAGAACAACTAGGCTCTCCAAATCTGACTATGCTTTCTCCGTCTCTTCCTCGTCTTGCTCTCACCTTGGGCGATCCCTCTGGCATCGGTACAGAAGTTATTCTCAAAGCGTTGGCGGATTCTACGATCGCGCAACTGGCTCAAATTACCCTCGTGGGAACGCGATCGCTATTGCAACGATCCTATCTCAAGCTCAAACAACAGGGGCTAGAGGTCGCTGATCCCGAAAAATTCTCCCTTTTGGAAGTTAGTTTAGACAAAAAAACGGAAGATCAACTCCAATTAGGTCAGGGCAATGGGGCCAGTGGATGGGCTAGTTTTGCCTATTTAGACACCGCGATCGCCCAAACTTTATTCGGAAATTTTCAGGGAATTGTCACGGCTCCCATTGCTAAATCAGCTTGGAAAATGGCGGGTTATGATTTCCCTGGACAAACGGAAGTTTTAGCCGAACGCTCTAAGATTAAAAAATTTGGGATGCTTTTTGTGGCGCGATCGCCCTATACAGGTTGGACAATGCGTACCCTGTTGGCAACAACCCATATTCCCCTAAGCCAAGTTCCC
>JBEIFD010000542.1:0-3113 GCA_040382535.1 Merismopediaceae cyanobacterium | reverse complement strand
TTATATTTGGGTCGGAGTTTCATCGCTTTTATCTTCTGTTGACTTTAGCTTATTTTCCCTCACTCTTTCCCCTATAACTGGATTTCTTTTGCTCGTACTTTTTAGATGCGTTCGCCCTGCCTTTGGCAACGCTCTAGCATAAATTTCTTGTTTCACGACTTATTCTCCCAATCAAGAACTTATGGTTAGTTGATCATTGTAAGTTATTATGAAAAATTAATTACATACTAGGCAAGCACAGAAGCCTTGCTATACGCTGTGTGTAAACAATTTTGCCGAGGTACTTAAGGACTTTATCTATTAAGAATCTTTCCGTATGCTACCACAAAATGGAATGATAGCAAGAAA
Source organism: Merismopediaceae cyanobacterium (assembly GCA_040382535.1). Classification (GTDB taxonomy): domain Bacteria; phylum Cyanobacteriota; class Cyanobacteriia; order Cyanobacteriales; family Microcystaceae; genus Snowella. The sequence goes on along the minus strand of JBEIFD010000542.1, from coordinate 2,765 downwards.
CATTCCGTATAATCAGCAATTCTAAATTTAGGGTTTCATGACATAAAAAGCCTTATAACAAAAGGGGTGTACAATTCTTAACAATTACAGTGATCGCTGAAACGACGCAAAATCGTTCCAAATTTTTTTTTGCTGCCGTATGATTCCCCTAAAAGCGTGTTATATAGATGGCGAACTCCCCACATCTTCGCAAACTCCTCAATGTAATGCGCGAAACTATCAGCTTCAAACACGATCGCCCTATTGTTGATGATAATTTTAGCTCAAAAGTAATTCTGCGGGAAGATCGCCAATAATCCGTTTAAATACCTGAACATCATTTAAGCCCTGAGACAAAATCAAAGAAACTTGCACCAAAATCACCGCCTTTTCCGCTTGCTATTTCGCCACATTTTCCTCCATTCCCTCTGCCATTAAAACCTCTGCGAAGGTAAGCTAGAGATTATTGAGCTTGATAACATGAGGGTAGCCACATGACAGTTAGAGAACAACTTAGCAAAGAACTCGAACAAGCCCCAGACTCATTAGTTGAAGAAATTCTTGATTTTTGCCTATTTATCAAACAACGCCAGCAAGCCAAAGTAAATAATCAAGCAACTGAAGCAAAAACAAACGGAATTCTCGACCTATTAGAGCGCGTCAAAGAAATTCAGGCCCAAGTTCCCACCGAAGAATGGGACAAACTTCCCCATGATGGCTCAATCAACCACGATCATCATCTCTATGGTTCTCCAAAGGTTGAAGGATGAAAACCATTTTTGCTGACACTGGATACTGGATCGCCCTACTCGATCCTCAAGACACACTCCACTCTAAAGCGATAAATCTAAGCATTACATTAACTCAAGTGCAAATCGTCACCAGTGAAATGGTACTTACAGAAATCCTGAATCATTTTTCTAAACGTGGCAACTTCCTGAGATACGCCGCCGCAAACTTCATTGAAAGCCTACAAGAGAATCCCGCAATTGCGATCGCATCTCAAACCGATAGTATTTTTCAACAAGCACTCATTCTCTACAAGCAACGCCCCGATCAAGCATGGAGCCACACCGACTGCTCCTCATTCTGCATCATGCAACAACAAAATATCCTAGAAGCATTGGCATACGACAAACATTTTGAGCAAGCTGGATTTATCGCTTTATTGCGTTCTTGAATGATCTCCCCGTTAACTAGTACAAAAGCCTAGATTCAGAACACTATGCCTTTATCTCCTCTCAATATAGCGATCCTAAATGAATTATGAAAACTTCAAGCTCTTTTTACTGATTCCTTATTTCTAACAGAAGTCATGGAGAGAAGCTAATTGAGCTTTGGGAAATTAAAAGATTCCATCTTTTGTCTGTTCACATCCCATTTAGGTTGGCTATAACAACGATTTATCCTATCCAAGCCTCAAATAATCGTTGAACCTGAGCATGAAAAGCATCACGAGCAGAACCCGACAACACAATTGCAAATAACTGATCTCGTTCCCTTGGACAGTTTTTAAAGCGATCGCCAGTTCAGGTTAAAGCAGGCACAATACAGCGACTAGCCATTCTTCCCCCCGACAAATTACGAGCGGCAGGCCCCACCCTTAACGCGGTTAATCCTCCCATGAGAAACAAGTTACTTTTTCCCCACCGTAAATCTTTTTCGAGGACGGGCAAGCCATTAACCAGAGGAAGGGGAAAGGCTTTGCTCATGCTGGATAATAAGGGTTCTGTCTCGGAATTTAAACGAGTGCCAGTCGCTAACCAAATGCGATCAAATTCCTGGGTTGTACCATTATCACACTCTACCTGCCAGTAGTTTTCTTGCCATTGAGCCTGTACCACCCGACAACATTCTTGAAAGCTTAATTGTTGACAATGATTTGCCCGTCGTAATTGAGTCATCACAGCCATCGTCAGAGATCCGCCGTCCCGCGCTTGTTGAATCATTTCCCAGCGATCGCCCCAATGGGGTTCATCCCAAAACGCTTTAAGATATTTTGGGCCCAACCAACCTGGATCAGAATCAAACAATTTTTCTCGGAATTGACGGCGATGGGTTAATACGACTTTTGCTCCCCGCGCTAAAGCTCCTAATGCCAGATGTCCACTGGTCAAACCACCGCCCACAATCAATATTCGTTCATTTTTAAGCGTTAAAGTCCGTAAATCAATCTGATTAGCATGACAAAGACGGTCTTTCGGAAAATTAGCAGGAATTTCTTTTACCCACTCAGGAATATTAGGCTGATGACTCCCTGCGGCTAAAACAACACGCCGAGCCAACAGCGATCGCCCATCTTTTAAACTCAGCAGAAAGCATTGGCGAGAATGGTTAATAATCGGTTCTAATTTCTCTACGTCTAAGGAGACAAGTCGGGACTGGAGTTGCCAACGTTTCACCACATCCTGACAAAATTCCTTGAACAAAGCCGTTCCTGGGAGCGAGTAGGGAGGATATAACTCCTGCGGACGCAATTCAGCAAAACGACGCAGGGCATAGGCATCGGGATCGGGATGATGTACGGCGGGCGATCGCAAATGGGGAATTTCTAAAGCAGCAAACTGATGATGCCAACGACTCATCCAACCACCATTGGCATCAAAAACCAAGATTTTTCGATGGAGGGATTTTTTCTTTTGGAGTAAGTGAGTGACTAGCGTTAAAGCTTGCGGCCCAGCACCAATAACCGCTAAATCAATGAATTTTGGCAGATTTAAAGGGGAATCAGACATAGTAAAAAAAGGGACAGAACAATAGTTCGACAAAATAATCAAGGATGGCGA
>JBEIFD010000541.1:0-3118 GCA_040382535.1 Merismopediaceae cyanobacterium | reverse complement strand
GGCGGCTTTATTCACCTGAAAAGGCAATTCTGTGACAATAATCGCTGTTCTCGTCCGATTACGTTTTCTTTCTAAATGAATCGTTTCTAAATGATGAATGCCCTGCACAGGAATCAGACCTTTTCCAGTGCGATAGGCTTCATAAATACCCGTTTGATCGAGAATTCTCCCCCCTGTCGGAAAATCAGGGCCAGGAATAATTTCCCAGAGCTTTTCATCGCTGAGTTCGGGATTGTCAATTAAGGCAACCAGTCCATCTACTACTTCCCCTAAATGATGGGGCGGAATATTGGTGGCCATGCCAACGGCGATCCCAGAGCAACCATTGAGAACGAGGATCGGTAATTGGGCGGGAAGGACAACGGGTTCCTGTTGGGAATTGTCGAAATTTCCTGTAAAATCAACGATCGCGTCACTAATATCATTCAGAGTTGCTTGAAACGCAATGGGAGCTAGGCGCGTCTCGGTATAACGCATGGCGGCGGGGGGATCGTTATCAACCGAGCCAAAATTGCCATGACCTGCCAAAAGGGGGTAACGACTGGAAAAATCCTGTACCATACGAACAAGGGCATCATAAACCGACTGATCGCCGTGAGGATGGTATTTTCCGAGTACATCTCCCACCACACGGGCGCATTTGCGAAAAGGGCGATCGGGCGTTAATCCTAATTCATACATGGCGTACAAAACCCGCCGATGAACTGGCTTGAGACCATCTCTTACATCGGGGAGAGCGCGACCCACAATCACGCTCATGGCATACTCTAAATAGGAGCGTTCCATTTCTAAATGCAGGGGAGTGGGGATGATTTCACCCGTTGTTAAGAGTTTGAGTTGTCTGGTCATGAATTTGGATTTTCCTCTTTAAATATCAGAAGAATAGGAAATGTTAGCCTTGTTTTATTGACTTTAACCGTTTATGGAGAGATGGGGAATGACCGTTTTGATTGTAGAAGATGATCCCATGAATTTTAGGGTTTTTTCCAAAATCCTGATCAAACGGGGAGGACTCACGGTTCAAGGGTCGGAAGATGTGGAAGAAATTCTCCTTCTGGCCAAGGGAGGCGAAATTGAAGTTATCTTAATGGATGTCTCGTTAGCTCGCAGCAGTTACCAGGGAAAACCCGTTGATGGGATTCAAATTACCCAAATTTTAAAATCCGATCCCGAAACGGCTTCTTTACCGATTCTTTTGGTTACAGCCCACGCAATGGAAGGCGATCGCGAATTCTTTTTACGACAAAGTGGGGCCGATGGCTATATTTCCAAGCCCGTTGTGGATCATGAGCAATTTGTGTTACAGGTTCAAAACGCGATCGTTCAGGTTCGGCAAGGGAATTAGCTAAGGAGAAATTAAGCCAAATCCGATCAACTCGACGAATGCGCACTTTGTTCATAGGCTTGCCAAGCCAAATCCACCAAGCCATTGACAATTGCCACTGCCACGTTGGAATTTCCCTTGCGACCATCCACAATAATATTGGGAACCAAAGAATCCTGAAGTCGTTGTTTCTCCACATCTGCATCCACAAAACCAGAGGGAGTGGCGATCACTAGGGTGGGCCGAATATTTTCTTCTTCAATTAACTCGACTAAAGCATTCAAAGCAGTCTGGGAATCCCCAATCACAAAAATGCCTTCGGGATAGCGTCTTGCCAAAGTCTGTAATCCCCAAGCCGCTTGAGTTTTCGCTTTTTGGGGACGGGTAATCGTCTGGGTACTACAATAAACGGGATTGGCAAAGGTTTGCTGAAGATTGGGAACAATGCCGACTTGTACCATCGGCACATCCACAATAATCGTCGTCCTGGCCGCGAGGGATGCCGCTCCTGCCGCGAGGACTCGTTCCGAAAAACGTAGCATCTTGTGGTAGTCAAAATCCGCCGTCGCCAAAATCACACGACGAATAATTTCGTATTCTGCGGGGGAATAATTCGATTCTCCTATTTCCTGGTCAATGATTGCCAAACTCTGGGCATCGGTGATGTGCCATTCCATCGTAAATAATTAATTAATGAAGTTACCAATACCGAAGAATCTACTCAAAAGGGAACGAGTAATTGCAAACGTATATTTTATCTCATCATACACTGCGCTGTAGTGAAGCCCAATCCCTGACTATTTTTTCAAAATATTATTCAATTCGTGCGAAATAGTGCCAATCAAGCTTTAGCCAATATTACTACCATTATTCAAACTGTTAAAACTATCATCGAAGATCAGCCCATTCATCTTGCCTATATCCAGGATTCCCGAAAAGTTATTTTAGATTATTTCTAACAAGCGATCGCCCAACTTTGTCCCCAAACCATTAGAAAAATAGATCGCCAGAGATCCCCCGTCTGCGATATCGTAGAAAAGAGAAAGCTTCATAAAACTTTACGCCTTCTGCTGGCAAACCACCATGCAATGTATCATCAACCGTCGGGCAACCTTCTCCGCCAGTCATCGTTACTGGTTTCCTGAATTAACGGAACAGGAAAATAAAGAAAAATTTGGCGCATCTAGCCGCTTCCCTGGTCATGGTCACAACTATGTCTTATTTGTCTCCCTCATCGGTGAACTCGATCGCTACGGCATGGTAGAAAATCTATCCACCGTTAAGCGGGTCATTAAACAAGAAATCACGAGTCAACTCAACTATTCCCATCTCAACGACACCTGGCCAGAATTTCAGCAAATTCTCCCCACCACAGAACACATTGCCAAAGCCATCTGGGATCGCCTGAGTCCCCATTTATCCCTCGTTAAAATCCGTTTATTTGAACACCCCGAATTATGGGCTGATTACCAAGGAAATTCTATGGAAGCAACTTTAACCCTCAAAACCCACTTTAGCGCAGCCCATCGTTTAGCCCTGCCTGAACTCACCCTAGAGCAAAATAGCGAAATCTATGGCAAATGCGCCCGCGTTAATGGTCACGGTCATAATTACCATCTAGAAGTGGCTGTGGTGGGAGAAATGGATGCTCGCACGGGGATGATTGTGGATTTAGGTTCTTTACAAAAGGTGATTGATGATTATGTCGTCGAACCCTTTGATCACACCTTCCTGAACAAAGACATTCCCTATTTTGCTGAAGTTGTGCCTACCGCCGAAAATATTGCCTTCCAT
>JBEIFD010000540.1:0-3130 GCA_040382535.1 Merismopediaceae cyanobacterium | reverse complement strand
TTTAGATCAAAATAAAGCTGAAAAAATCAACCGCAACCTCAATCACAATCTCGCCAAAACAACGGGACAATTGCTGCCCCCATCCTCTGACTCACCTAAGTTAACACGAAACTCCCTAACATCAATGATTACATCATCCAAATGTTAAAAGGAGTTCATAGCCCTTTGACCGCAGTGACGATAACATGAAGGTTAATAACGAAATTACTGCGATCGCTGGTAGGTAAAATAATCTAACCGTCTCGCTGAATAATTAAGCAAGATTTTAAGATATTTTTTTAAAATTAATTCAGTTTACTCAAAATCCTTACGACCAGGGTTACGGGTCGGGTCACTAGAGAGAAAACCGAAGATAAACAACAAAATAAAGCCCGCGACAACAATATTAACGACAATTTTGAGGGTCAGCATAAATGCTCCTTACTTATAAAGACTGATGTTTAAATACCGTGAAAGCAAAAATAATGCTTCATAGCCTACTCTACCGTATTTCGGTATCGACCGTCGCGACAGAATTCTAGAAATTTTTCCTAATCTCGCCATGTCTTTTAAATCCCTCGATAACCTACTAACCACCCTCCAACAACAACCCCAGTGGGAAAGCTATCATCATTACCGCCAAGTCCTCGGAGTCTGGGAAACCGTTCTTGATCCCGCGATTCTCAGGTATACCAAACCCCTCGCCATTCGTCGTCAGGTGCTATGGGTTGCCACCCTCAGTTCTGTTTGGGCGCAAAATTTGACCCTACAACGCTATGGTTTACTCAAAAAATTGAATCGTCAATTGACCCAACCCCTAACCGATATTCGTTTTTCTGCGGCCCAATGGCATCAAGTCCAGAATTTAAAATCTCTCCAACATTCAACTCTCCTAGAGCAGAATGAATCCTACGCTGCTTTTTTGACCACCTTAAGTTTCCCTGAAGAACCCGAAAAAACACCCGCAAAAACCCCCGCCGAAGCTTTTCAACGATGGGCAAAAGTTCTCCAAGCCCGTACTGAACAATTACCCCCCTGTCCTCAATGCCAGGCTCCTGTTTTGCCCCAGGAATTAGAACGCTGGTCTATTTGTGGAAATTGTGCAACAAAGTATTTGTTTAATTCTCCGAATTCTTAAATTGGTAATGAGAATTGTTAGAGTTGATCGCATTTTATGGCTTCTGATTACATAGTTTCTAAAAAATAAATTTAAATTTAGACTATATTGAAGATAAATGGATAAATGCGATCGCTATTTTATTGTTGGATTTATAACTTAATATAAACATTTATATATCAATGAATTATGAATACTAGAAATCAAATTATCATACTTTGGATTGTCTTTTTATTAGGACTCCTCTTTCACACTGACTTAGGCTTAATGCCTCTTTTTCACAACCTCAGTGTAGTCAGTTCTCCTGCGACAAACATGGATGAAATTGCGCTCATTATGTGGCTTATGTTGGGATTTTTTATCCCACCAATGGCCGCGATTATTGCAACTGCATTCATAAATTCAAAAAGTTATCGAAAATTGCATTTTGCCCTGAGTCTTTTTTATACCATGCTCAACTTCTCCCATCTCATTGCTGACCTGATGGTAAAGCCTATTGTGTGGTATCAAATTACCTTGATGGTCATTCTCTTAATTATTGGTTTATTGATTAATATAGTATCATTCCAATGGATAAAAGAATACATTAAAGAAAAAAACTGTGGTTAAATTGATGATTTTGTGTGACGCGATCGCTGAAAAATTCTGATTTTAAGGATTAGTCATTAGAGTAATTTTAAAATCAAAATCATGAAGACTCATTTTTTTCATCGGTTTTTTCGATTTGCTCACGAATATCGTTGAGATCGATATAGCGATCGGTTGCATTTCTTAATTCCCTAGCAATCATTCCTTCCGTCGAAACAACTGTAATATGAGTATTTTTTGAACGTAATAATTCAATTGCTCTTTCAAAATCACCATCCCCACTTAATAAAACAACTCTGTCATATTGTTCAACTGTATTAAACATATCGACGACAATTTCAATATCTAAGTTTGCTTTTTGAGAATATCGTCCTGAACTATCATCATAGTATTCTTTTAAAATTTTAGTTCTAACGGTATAACCTAAACTAATGAGTGCATCCCGAAAACCTCGTTGATCTTGAGAATCTTTTAATCCTGTGTACCAAAAAGCATTAATGAGATCAATGCTGGGACTATTAGTAAAATGCTCTAACACTCGTTTGGGATCAAAAAACCAACCATTTTTTTGCTGAGCATAAAACATATTATTGCCATCGACAAAAATGGACAAACGATCCCTCTTGTAAGGGTAATTATTATTAATCATACAAATTTAATAGCCTAACTTTTTAGAATAATTAGAATAGAATGAAATAATTTTTAGATTTAGAAATTAATGTTAGAAATTATCATAGACTAAACAGTTTAACGCAAATACTTCACACTTGGCGACGATGCTATCTCACCATTATCAATTCAGCCTCTAGAAAGATGTCTCTCTAAAATTGTACTAGACTAGGGAGACCCAATTTCTTGACTGGGTTGTTTAAGCGAAAACGAAGCGTAAATTCAACTCTAAACTTAAATTAAATAGGAACACCAGTCACTCCATCCGCCTGGATAGAGTTTTGCTGGGGATAGACCCGCGATCGCGGAGTGGCGTTGGGCGATCGCGAGGGAAAAAAGATTTACACAGGCTGTCACCCCAGAACCACAGTAAACAATCATTTCTTCTGAGTTTGCATAGTCGGCCCAGCGTTCTTTTTGGGCTTCAGGAGGTAGACAATTGCCTTGGGCATCGGTAACTTCTAACCAAGGTAAACAAATCGCGCCTGGAATATGACCTGCAATGGGATCAATGGGTTCTCGTTCTCCTCGATAGCGATCGCGCTCCCGTGAATCGATTAACACTGACAAGGGATTTTCCTGATTGGCTTTTACGGTTTCAATATCAATAATCCAATCAGACTGGGGTTTTGCAATAAAATTTCCTGGTAAAGAAGGGGGAATTTCTTGAGAAACGGGGTAATGATTGCGTTGCCATCCTGACCATCCTCCATCTAAAAGGGCGATTTTATCGTGTCCTAAATAGCGCAAAAGCCACCATAAACGAGATGCAAAGGC